>JAPLVI010000071.1 GCA_026397195.1 Candidatus Berkelbacteria bacterium
CATGGCCACGAAGATCATATTGGGGCGATCCCTTATATTCTAAGTCGCATTGGTGATCCCCCTCTTTATGCCACTAAACTGACCAAGGGTCTGATTGAAACAAAGATGAAAGAGTTTAATACCAAGCGGCCAAATATTTCAATTATTAAACCAGGAGACAAGATAAAACTTGGGCCTTTTGAAATCGAGCCCTTTAGAGTCAACCACTCCATTCCCGATGGTGTCGGTTTTGCTATTCATACGCCCGTGGGATTACTTGTCCATACCGGAGATTTTAAATTTGACCATACGCCGGTTGATAAAGAAGTGACTGATTTTGGCAAGCTGGCCGGCTATGCCCAAGAAGGAGTCTTAGTTCTATTGTCGGACTCAACTAATGTGGAGATTCCGGGTTATACTATGTCTGAAAAAACGGTGGGGGAGACGGTCGACCGAATTTTCGAACGCGCCAAAGGCCGAGTCATTATTTCTTCTTTTGCCTCACTCATCAATCGCGTTCAGCAGTCTATCAACTCGGCGGTTAAATACAGGCGAAGAGTAATGATTTCCGGTCGCAGTATGGAAAATAATGTTGAGACTTCGACCAGGCTCGGCTATTTGCGGATTCCGCAGGGGGTTTTAGTTGACTCCAAAGAAGCTAAAAATATCCGTGATGAAGAGTTGGTTGTTATTTGTACCGGTTCTCAAGGCGAAGCTTATTCGGCTTTGGTGCGCATGGCTTCCGGAGACCATCGAGAAGTAGTCATCAAGCCAGGGGACACGATTATTGTCTCTGCTTCGCCTATCCCGGGCCACGAATCAGCTATTTCCGCCACCATTAACAATCTTTTCCGTTTGGGAGCTGATGTTATCTACGGCCGCCAAGTTGATATCCATGTTTCCGGCCACGCTGCGCAAGAGGAGTTGAAAACGATGCTTGATATCGTTAAGCCCAAATATTTCATTCCAGTCCACGGTGAAGATCGGCATTTGATTCTGCACTGCCGCTTGGCACAAGAGATCGGCCTGAGCCCTTCCAATACTTTAGCTCTCGAGAACGGGATAGCGGTTGAGTTTGATAAAGAGGGTAATTATCAAATTCTAAAGCAGAGAGTCCAGGCAGGCTATGTTTTGATTGATGGTTTGGGCGTGGGAGACGTGGGCAACATCGTTCTGCGCGACCGCCAAGCGATGTCCCGAGACGGCATTTTTGTCATCATCTGTACGGTTGATAACAAGACGGGCAAACTTATCACTTCGCCGGACTTGATTTCGCGTGGGTTTATTTATATGCGTGCTCATGAGGAATTGGTTCACAAAACGAGAGCCGAAGTGAGGCGTTTAATGTCTAAATACAATGACCGACATCGTGCTGATTACAATGAGATAAAAATGAAGCTGCGTGATGATATTGGCCAATATTTGTACCGTCATACGCAGCGCAGACCTATGGTGATACCAGTAATCATTGAAATTTAAAGCCGACTTGCCCCGCGAAGTCCCGCCAGAGGCGGGACGAAGTGGGGTGGTGATTCCAGTGATTATCGAAATCTAGCAATAATTCAAAATTCAAATTGCAAAAGTCAAAATGAAAGTTAAAAATTCAAAATTTTACATTTTACATTTTGATTTTGAGGTTTGAGATTTGCATTTTACATTTTTTCTCCTATTTACAATCCCCTATCTCTGCTATAATAAAGGTTGATAATAACTCAAACACAAGAGGAAAATTTTGGTTATGGAAGGAAAAAGAGGTAGGCCCTCGAAAAAAGACTTGAAGAGCATGGAAAGGAGCATTCGCTGGAGTTTAGATCCAGAAACGACACGCTCTATTATTGCAATTGTTCTTATCATTGTTGGTTTTATTCTTCTTCTCTCAGTCTTTGGAGGTGCCGGCGCTTTTGGCGCGTTTCTCGTCAAGGTTTTACGTATGGTTGTTGGTTATTTAGTTGTTTTGATTCCTTTTGTTCTTCTTGCCTTTGGAATTGGCCTTTTCTTTCCGCAACGTTTTGTATTGCGTGCGCCAACTATTCTTGGAACCGTAGTTCTCCTTATAACTTTAGCTGCGATTATTCATCTTTTTATACTGCCCGAAAGTTCATTTAAAGTAGCCGAGGAAGGAGGCGGAGGCGGATTCGTTGGTTTTTTGATCTCATATATTTTTCTTTATATCTTCAACTTTTGGGCCTCTTTTATTATCTTAATGGGCATTCTGATTATTTCTATACTCATTATCTTCAATGTTTCTCTTAAGACAGTTACCGATAAATTTAAAGATTTTGCTTATTATCTTGGTTTTGGTGAGGGCTCTGAAGAAATGCGCATTAATAATCCTGGAGAACAAAAAAGAAGATGGTTTTCTTTTGGTCGTAAGCCTAGAGAAGAAAAACCAGTGCATGAAACATCGGAGTTGGTAGCCTCCGGCCCAGAAGCATGGCAGCCGCCGCCCCTTGATTTATTGGAATCCAAAGAAACTCAACCTTCCGCCGGTGATATTAGAAAAAGAGCCGAAATTATCAGGCGAACACTCGAGAATTTTGGCATTGAAGTAAAAATGGGCGAGGTAAATGTTGGTCCAACCGTGACGCAATATACTTTAAAGCCAGAAACTGGAGTTAAACTTAATCAGATTGTTGCCAGACAAAATGACCTCTCGCTTGCCCTTGCCGCCCACCCCATTAGAATGGAAGCGCCGATTCCAGGAAAAGATGCGGTCGGCATTGAAGTTCCTAATACCTCACCGGCCATAGTGAGAGCGAGACCAATTCTTGAATCAAAAGAATTCCAAAACCTGAAATCTCCGCTTAAGCTTGCTGTAGGTAAAGATGTTTCTGGTCAGCCGGTGGTGACGGATCTTGCTAAAATGCCTCACCTTTTAATCGCTGGTTCTACCGGCTCAGGTAAAAGTGTTTGTATCAATAGCATTATCACCGCTCTTCTTTATGATAATTCTCCAAGCAAACTAAGAATGATTTTGGTTGATCCCAAAAGAGTTGAATTTAGTCAATATAATGGCGTGCCCCATCTTCTAACCCCAGTTATAACAAGACATGAGCAAACAATCTCTGCTTTGCGTTGGTCAGTCAAGGAAATGGATGATCGTTATAATCTTTTCCAGCAAGCAGGTAAACGTGATATTGCTTCTTATAATTCAGGAAAGAAATCAAGCGAGAAAATGCCTTATATCATAATTATTCATTTGGTGGTCGCCACCCAGCGGCCGTCGGTTGATGTCATCACGGGTCTGATTAAAGCTAATATTACTTGTCGTATTGCTTTTTCCGTCGCCTCGAATGTTGATTCAAGAACAATTCTGGATATGTCGGGAGCGGAGCGGCTCTTGGGTAACGGCGATATGCTTTTTCTCCATTTTTCAGCTCCTAAGCCAAAACGTGTCCAGGGCGTCTTTCTTTCTGATCAAGAAATTCATCGGGTGACGGGCTGGCTTAAAAAACATGGGCAGAGTCATTACCAGGAAGATATTCTTACTTATGAACCGGAGAAGGGAACATTTTTTGGCAGCGGTGAGTCGTTTGATGATGAAAAATTTGACGATGCAGTAGAGATTGTTTTAAATTCAAAGCGTGCTTCGGCCTCGCTTTTACAACGCCATCTGCGCATTGGTTACGCGCGGGCGGCCCGACTTCTAGACATTCTTGAAGAAAAGGGTTTAGTTGGCCCAAGTGACGGTTCAAACCGTTCCAGGGAAGTTTTAATTGACAGAGAAACTTATGCTAGGGTCAAGTTGGCGGAAGAAGAATCAAAAAATGACAAAGATAAACCTCAGCCCCCTTCTGGGATTTCAGGCCCGCCGCCACCCCCGCCCACCGATTCTGGCCAGCCGAGAGATTTTGAGAGAAATATTGATATGGGGGAGATCGACAATTGACAATGTCAATTGTCGACAAATCCTAAACCCTAAACTCTAAATTCTAAACAAATTCAAAATATCAAAATTATAAATTCAAAAAAATAAATAACAGAAAGGAATTTTATGTCAGAACCAGGACCAGAGAGTCCGCGGGAGTCTTCTCCGGAGATGCTACTTAAAGAAAACGAGGAAGCATCTGAAGTTATGCGCAGATTGGGGTACGGATCGGCAGGGGTATCTCTTTGGGAACAGAGGAGAAATTATGAAGGAAATTTAAAACCATGGTCTGGGAGAGAAGGGTTTCCTACTATCACCCCCAAAGGCTTAACAGAAACCGTTCAAAAACAACTAGAGGATATTAAGGGCAGTCAAAACTTACAAGAACTTCAGCACCATTTGGTTATCTTGAATGTGAATGAATTTAAACTTAGGATTTCTCCAACAAAAGATGAATTTGCTGATCTTGTAAGCGATTGTTCTATTTGGGAGAAAAGAACTGATGATGTATTAAGCGGTGGAGACGAAGCAAAGGAAGAATATTTTTCAGCGCGCGATCAAGTCACGCAGGAAGCCACAGCAAAATACGAAGAATTAGCTAAAGATTTAGACGGAGAATTGGGACAAAAATAATTTTGACTTTTGGGTTTTGTGATTTAATATTTGTTTAGAGTTTAGAATTTATAATTTATGATTTGTTTGGTAATTGTAACTTGGTAATTGGAATTTAGTTTATATATGCCTCCTTTTTTTACCACTAAAAAAATCAAACCACCAAAGACTTTAGGGGGAATTTTGCGTGGAAGAAGAAAGAAATTCAAATTAAGCTTGCGCCAGATCGAGAAGGCGACTAAGATAAAAAAAGTTTACCTTCTGGCGCTTGAAGCGAACAATTGGAATGAGTTGCCTTCTGAAGTTTATATCGCTGGTTTTCTTAATACTTATTCAAAAACCTTGAAACTTGACGCCAAAAAAATACACAAAGCCTTTAAGGATGAACATCAGGCCCACAAAAACATTCAGAGGCGTGTTATTGAAAATCCTAAAGAATTAAAAGTCAATCGAGTCTATCTGACGCCAAGAATGATTATTATTGGGATTGTTGTTATCATTGCCCTTGCCTTGGGTGGTTACCTTTGGTTCCAAGTGTCAGGTTTTGCAGCTGCTCCACAGTTAAAGATTTCTGAACCGGCAAGTCAAGAAGTAAAAACTACAGATGATAAAATTCAAATTTCCGGAACCACAGATACTGATTCAAGTGTTACCCTTAATAATCAACCGATTCCAGTTAGCACTTCTGGACAATTTGAACAGAACGTAAGTTTATCCCGCGGAGTTAATGTTTTTGAAATTGTTTCAACCAATAATGTTGGCAAAAAAACAACTAAGATCTTGCAGGTGATGGTCGAATAATTTGAATAATAGATTTGATAAATAAACTGCCGACTGAAACATCGGCAAAGGAGCATCATGGCTAAAACGAATGTTTTAGGAGGGGCAAAAGGGGCAAAGAAAGCAATATCGAAGGAAAAGAAAGAAAAACAAAGGGCAGTCGATCTTGCTTTAATGCAGATCGAGAAGAATTTCGGTAAGGGGGCAATTATGAAATTAGGTGATGCGCGCCATATGGATGTGGAGAGCATTCCCTCGGGTTCTTTGACGCTTGATCTCGCCTTAGGAATAGGAGGTATTCCTCGAGGAAGAATCATCGAAATCTTTGGGCCAGAATCATCTGGCAAGTCGACCCTCGCCCAGCACATCGTCGCTGAAGTGCAAGAAAAAGGAGGGCTCGCAGCCTACATTGATGCTGAACATGCTCTTGACCCTGATTATGCTAAGGCAATTGGGGTAAAGCTTGAAGATCTTTTAGTCTCACAGCCCGATACCGGTGAACAAGCACTTGAAATTACTGAAACTTTAGTTCGTTCTAATGCAGTTGATGTCGTCGTTATCGATTCAGTCGCTGCCTTAACTCCGCGTGCTGAAATTGAAGGAGATATGGGCGATGCGCAAATGGGTTTGCAGGCACGGCTTATGAGTCAGGCCTTGCGTAAACTTGGTGGGGCAATCTCTAGATCAAAAACGACGGTTGTCTTCATTAATCAATTGCGCATGAAAATTGGCGTGATGTTTGGCAATCCCGAAACGACGTCGGGCGGATTAGCCTTGAAATTCTACGCCAGCGTCCGCTTGGATATCAGGCGCATTGCCACCTTAAAACAGGGAGAAGAAGTAATTGGCAATCGTACCCGCGTCAAAGTGGTAAAAAATAAAGTTGCCGCACCCTTCAAGACAGCAGAGTTTGATATTCTCTATAAAGAAGGTATATCTAAAGAAGGTGAGATATTAGATTTAGGTGAAAAGATGGGAGTAGTGACTAAATCCGGTTCTTGGTATCTTTACAATCGCAAACAGCTCGGCCAAGGGAGAGAAACAGCCAGGCTAAAATTAAAAGAAGATAAAAAATTAGCCGAAGAGATCGAAAAAGAAATCAGAAAAAAGTCAGAATAGGGATTAGGGGTTAGCTTCTAGCTTTTAGATTACAGCTCGCCCCTAAAAGCTATCACCTATAAGCTATTACTTAAAAATGAAAATCACTGACATTAAAAGGCAAAAAAGAAGGCAAGACCGTTTTAATATCTATGTTGATGGTAAGTACGGATTTGCCCTCTCTGAACTTGATGTCTTAAAAAGTAGAATAGAAATAGGCAAAGAACTGAAAAATGAAGAAATTGAGAACTTAAAATGTGATGACGAGCGAGCGAAAGTAATGAATAAAGCCTTTGTCTATTTAGCACGTCGGAATCACGCTGAAAAAGAACTAAAATCCAAACTTTTAAAAAAATTTCCTAAAGGGGCATTAGTTGAAAAAACGATTGAGCGACTTAAAGAATTAGGATATATTAATGATGAGAAATTTGTTCGAGAATGGATAGAATATAGATTAAACACCAAGCCCAGAGGAAGAATATTAATAAAAAGAGAATTGCTAACGAAGGGTGTAAATATCGAACTAGTTGAAAAGATACTGGATTTGGTGTATAATAGAGACATAGAAAGAAAAGAATTAGTCAACCTTTTGGATTTGAGGAGAAAAAGATATTCTCAAAATAAAAAAGGTAGAAACAAATTAATATCTTATCTATTACGCAGAGGATTCCTCTGGGAAGATATCAGAGATCTGATGGAGTCAGAGGAGAATTCTTAAGTTTAGATATAAGTTAATAGAGAAAAATGAAAACATTAAGCATTATCGGATTAGTCATTTGCGTCTTGGGGATTATCGGCTCAATTGCGTTGATTGTTGACGACCCAATGACAGGGATTCTTGGATTTCTGGTTTACAGTTATTTTTTGGCTTTTAGTATTGTGGTTTTGGTTAAAGGGACAAAATCAAAAGAGCAGAGCAGAGAACCAATACAAAACAAGTCAAGCTAATGATAAGAACTTTTGATATGGCTAAAAAGGACGACAAATAAGATATAAATTTAAAAGTTTTTATTAATTTACCCCGGTTAAATAACCTGACGTCGACAGGTTGCCCCAAGGGGCATTTAACAGGGTTAAAAGGAGGAAAAATGGACGACACAAATCAAGGAATGGGCCAAGAGACACCACAAGGTGGAGATCAGGGTGATATTGAAAAAAACAAAGGAATGGCGGTTCTCTCTTACATCGGAATTCTTTGTTTAATTCCCCTTCTTGCTGCAAAGGAATCAAAGTTTGCTCAATTCCATGCCAAACAGGGATTAGTGCTATTTCTTTTTGAAATTGTGGTCGGGATACTTTATGCTATTCCGGTCATTAATGTGGTTATGTTCTTCATCGGCTGGATCCTTTACATTCTGGTTTTGATTTTGGCAATTATGGGTATAGTTTATACCTTACAAGGAAAGTACTGGAAGATGCCTGTTTTGGGGGGACTTGCAGAAAAATTCAAATTCTAACTCATAGATAAAAGGAGCAAAAAACTCAGGTCTTACCTGGGTTTTTTGTTTGGATTTTAGTTTCTCCTCTTTTGAGGTATAATTAAGGCAAAGCATAAATTATGAGAGCAAAAATCGTAGCTACAATTGGTCCTGCTACATCTAGCCCTGAAACTTTAAAAAAAGCAATCCTTGCAGGTATGAATGTCGCCAGGATGAACTTTTCCCATGGTAGTCATGAGGAATTTGGTGTTTGGATAAAAACAATCAGGGGATACTCCAAAGAGCTTAACCGGCCAATTGCCATAATAGCTGATTTACAAGGCCCAAGGATTAGACTGGGAAAAATTCCTGGAGGTAAACGAGTACTTTATGAAAACCATGAAGTAGTGCTAGTTGCGGCAAATCCCGAGAGAGGCGAAATTGAAGTTGGTTATAAACCCTTGATCCGAGAAGTAAAAAAAGGATCTCGTATTCTTTTGAGTGATGGTCTAATTGAGCTTGTTGTTAAGAGTAAAACCAAAAACAAGGTAAAATGTGTCGTCGCCGAAGGTGGTGATATTGTTTCGTATTCATCTATTAATCTGCCTGGGACAAAAATAAGACTTTCTCCTTTTACTCAAAAAGATGATAAAGATCTTTATTACGGCATTCAAAACAACGTTGATTATGTTGCACTTTCTTTTGTGAGAAAAGGAGGCGATATTCAAAAGGTAAGAAAAAAGATCATTGATTATGCAGCCAAGGAAGGGGTCGAGCCACCGAAAATTATTGCCAAAATTGAAAATAAAGAGGCAGTCGATAATCTCTCCTCAATCGTTAAATCAACTGACGCTGTTATGGTAGCTCGGGGCGATTTGGGGATTGAAATGCCAGAAGAAGAAGTACCACTTTTACAAAAAAGAATGATTGATGAATCACGGCATGAAGGCAAACCAGTTATTACGGCCACTCAAATGCTTGATTCAATGGTTGAAAACATCCGTCCGACAAGAGCGGAAGTTTCAGACGTTGCTAATGCCATAGTTGATGGCACTGATGCCGTGATGCTCTCTAATGAAACGGCAGTCGGGAAATACCCAGTTAAAGCTATCCAGGAAATGAAAAAAATAGTTGAAGAGACAGAACGCGGTTTATATGAGCACACTAATATGCATAAATTTTCTTTTCATTATCCTAAGGGAGAATATAAGGAAATTTCCATTACTGATGCGGTTGGATCATCAAGTTGTGAGATGGCAGCGCACTTAGGCGCAAGATATATCATCACGACGACTTCATCAGGATATTCAGCGCGCATGGTGGCGAAACACAGACCTCATACCGAAATTCTAGCTTTGACTCCTGACCACATTGTTTATAATCAACTTTCTCTTGTTTGGGGGATACGTCCTCTAATTCTCCCGAATTTTCATACAACTGATGAGCTTATTTACCAAAGTGTTGATTTACTTACAGATCGAAAGATGATAAAAAAAGGTGACCTCTTGATTATTATTGCCGGCCATCCGGTTGGTATGGGAGGCCAGACAAACTTAATCAAGGTTCACCGCGTATAATGACAAAGAGGGGCATGAAAAATATTTATTGGTTTAATAAACTCACAAAAGAGGATATACCCAAAGTTGGAGGGAAAGGTGCCAACTTAGGTGAATTGACTTCTTTGGGTGTATCAGTGCCAAATGGTTTTTGTTTATCCTCCAAGGTCTATTTTGATTTTATTAGAGCTAATGGAATCGATAAATTAATTCAAAGTGAACTCTCAAATATTGATCCGGAAGATAACAAAGCCCTGCTTCATTCTTCAAAAGTCATTAAAGAGGCGATTCTATCGAAAGAAGTTAATTTAGAGCTACAAAAGGAAATATTAGCTGCTTATAGAAAATTAGGACAAGATAAATATGTTGCCGTACGTTCTTCCGCGACCGCGGAAGACCTTCCCACGGCTTCTTTCGCCGGTCAGCAGGCAACCTTTCTTAATACCCGAGGCGAAAAAAATCTGATTGAAGCAGTCAAGAAATGCTGGGCCTCTCTCTTTGAACCCAGGGCGATTTATTATCGTACTGTGAATAAATTTGACCATATGAAAGTAGGGCTCGCTATTCCCATTCAGCTCATGGTTGAATCCGACGTCGCTGGAGTAATGTTTACAATCGATCCTGTTACTAACGATAAAAACCTGCTTGATATAGAGGTAGCATATGGTTTGGGTGAGGTTGTTGTTTCTGGCGCAGTCAGCCCAGATAGATATCTTGTGGATAAAAACACTCTTGAAATTAAAGATAAAAAAATTGTCAAACAGACTTGGGCGATTAAAAGAGCTGGTGCAACCAATAAAAGAGTAAAAATAGCATTCGCAGATCAAGAAAAGCAGAAATTAACTGATAAGGAGATAGAAAGTTTGGCTAAAATCGGCAAGATTATTGAAGAACATTATGGTTCTCCCCAAGACACTGAATTTGCTGTCTCTAGGGGGAAGATTTTTATGGTCCAGTCTCGCCCGGTAACGACCTTAAAGACAAAAGCAAAATCAAGAGGGACAATTCAAGGTGAACACAGGGTAATTCTTAAGGGAGCGGCAGCCTCTGTTGGTCAAGCAGCTGGAGCAGTTAAGATAGTCTCTACGCCACAACGACTGGATAAAATCACCAAAGGTGATGTATTAGTCGCCAAAATGACCAACCCAAGTTATGTCCCGGCAATGAAGCGAGCTTCAGCTATTATTACCGATCAAGGAGGACAGACATCACACGCAGCGATTGTTTCGCGGGAACTTGCTATCCCCTGTGTTGTTGGAACTTCAGAAGCAACCAAGATATTAAACGATGGAGATATTGTCACTGTTGATGGTGAAGAGGGTTTAGTTTATGAAGGCAATGTCGTCGTTGAAAGCCAGGAAGAAGTTGTTGAAAAAGTTAAAAAAATTAAAACCAGAACCAAGATTTATGTTAATTTAGCCGAAGTTGAGGCGGCCGAACGGATTTCTAAGCTTCCGGTTGATGGCGTTGGACTTTTACGTGCTGAATTTATGATTGCCGAAATCGGAGAGCATCCGCGGGCAATGCTAGAGAGAGGCAAGGGTAGGGAGTTTGTTAATAAATTGGCAAATGGCATGGAAAGATTTGCTAAGGCCTTTCACCCGCGCCCGGTGATTTATAGAGCGACTGATTTTAAAACCAACGAGTATAAAAATCTCAAAGGCGGTGCTAAGTATGAACACGACGAGCCGAACCCCATGATTGGTTATCGCGGGGCGATGCGCTATATCCAGGAGCCGGATTTATTTGAGCTTGAGATTAAAGCCATGAAAAAAGTAAGAAAAATTTATAAAAATCTGCATTTGATGATCCCTTTTGTCAGAACTTTAGATGAAATGGAAAAAGTAATTGCACTTTTGAAAAAATTTGGTTTGCCCAGAACAAAGGATTTCGAGCTTTATGTGATGTGTGAAGTGCCCTCGACGGTCATTTTGGCACAAGAGTTTATTGATTTGGGGATTGACGGTTTTTCAATAGGTTCGAATGATTTGACGCAGTTGACCCTTGGTCTTGATAGAGATAACGAACGTGTAGCCTCGGAATTTGACGAGAGAAACCCGGCAGTAATGCAATCAATGAAAAAAGTTATTGAAATATGTAAGAAAAATAAAGTCAAATGTTCTATTTGTGGACAAGCGCCTTCAGTTTATCCTGAAGTAACCGAAGCCTTGATTGAGTGGGGCATGACTTCGGTCTCGGTTAATCCAGACGTAATTATTAAAACCCGTGAACTTGTGGCTGAGGTTGAAAAGAAGATTAAATAATAGATACTTATGGAGATAAAAACGAGAATTGTAGCCATTATTGTTATAAAGGGAAAACTTTTAATGCTTAAAGGCAAAGGTTACAAAGAGTTGTGGACTCCTGGTGGTAAAATTAAACCAGGAGAAAGCGACGAAGATTGCTTGAGAAGAGAATTAGAAGAAGAGACAGGGACTGAACTTCTAAGTATGAAATTTTTCAAAAAATATTCGGCCAAATCCTTTTACAGTGAACACATCACTAAGCAGAGAGTATATATTGTTTCTATAAAAGGAAGTAAGATAATACCTCAAGCAGAAATTGAGGATTTTATTTGGCTCTCAAGGAATGATTTTGAAAAGGGCAACTATCCTATGATTCCCATCACTCAAAATAAAATTATCCCAGATTTGATCAAGGCTGGGATTTTTTAAAATTAAAAAGTACTCTAAACTTGTTGTTGTTTTTTTTCTTTTGTGCCATAATCCTTACGAAGGAGGTCTTGCCCATGGAGACAAGCGTTCCTCAGACACTATCTGGATGGTTGCAGTTCTTCTTCAGCGAATACGGCATGCGTAACCGACTTCGTCTAGGGGGCCCGCTTGAGAGAGTGGGGCTTCTGTCACTTGCGGCCAAGGACCTCCAAGATGCCATCCGCAAGAGAAAGGTGCTTGAGCCAAGCATAATTGGCATCGCTCTGGCGCGGGTGGTCGCTCGGATCTTCTGCATCGCCGAGCACTACCTCGACTTGCCGCTGGTTGAGTCGTTCGTCACCAAGTACATGAGCGGCGCCTGCAGCTACTGCGAGCAGAGGCCCTGTGCCTGCAGTGAGAGCCGCCGCAGCGAGCCAACCAAGGTGAAACTCACGAGCCAACCGGACTGCACCTTGGCAGAATGCTGCGCCGAACTGGAAACGAACTACGGAGAAGTCAACCGTGCTTCTGGCATCGAGAATCTCGTCAACCGTCTTTTCAGTGAGACTGGCGAGATCTTGAGCTTGGTCATGGGCAGCTTGACTTCTGAGACGAGTAACCAGCAGCTCAAACTCGAGATCGCTGAAGAGCTCGCCGACGCCCTTGCCTGGTCCATCGCGATCGCTAACTTCATAGGGATGGATCTTCAGGCCGCACTTACCAGTTGGTTCTGGCCATATTGCCGAGTCTGCCACGCCAGTCCCTGTGAGTGTGGTCCGTTCAGCGTTCGGCTGGTCAACTGGGAGGCCTTCCAGGACACTGAGTCGTAGTCGAGTGGTGATCGACGATTCCCTTGTGTACACTATAAGGAGGTGAACTACCCGGCCCGCCTAGGTGTGCAACAATGCAATCTCGGAGGGCCTTTTTTTATTGATTTTCTCTTATTTTCAGGTTAAGATTATTGATGTGGTGGGGTCGCATAGTGGTCTAGTGCGCCTGTTTGGAGTACAGGTAGATCCGCAAGGGTCTCGCGAGTTCAAATCTCGCCCCCACCGTTTTAGAAGGTCCTGCGCCAGAGGCGCACCCGCCTTGAGTGGGAAATCCCATCCCCACCGCCAGTTTTTTAGCTTTTGCCTATGATTGATCGCTAGTTATTTTTAAAATATATAGTATTAATCAACCAACATGATGAAAAAATTATTTATCTTCTTAGGACTGGCATTAACATTCTTAGTTCCATCGATAGTCTCGGCGGATATTCTTGAGCCGGGTATGAAAGAAATTGATTATTGTTTTCAGGTTGAAAACATCAAAGATTATTCTGAATATGTATTTTTATCCTATTTTCAAGAACCAGTAGGAGGACATAAAGTTATAAATCAGGGAGACTGCGTCAGTTTTTACAAATTTAGCAACCCGACTATTTATGCCATAAAAAAAGGTGATTTTAATGAGAATGAGATCGGTTCAACTGATGAACAGGAAAAAAATTATTTTCAAAATAATAAAAAATTAATTGCTTCCGGGCTTAGCATTAAATCTATTGGTAGTGTTAAAGAAAATGATCCAAGACAAAAAGTTGTTGATGTTTATAAAATCGAATCGCTTGATAGCGCCTTATTAAAAATTTTCCCTCTAAAAGTAATATATACATATACCGATGGCACGTCCGAAGAAAAAATTTATCAATCACAGCCCAATAGTACCGAAACTCCAAAAAGACCAGAGCCATCGAAGAAAACTTTTCTGCCGTACTGGTTTAGTATAATTTGGTACATAGTTTTGCCATTGATAGCTCTCATCATAATAATAGCTATCTTAATATATCGACGAACAAAGAAGTAGATTTTTATGGTGCAGCAGTTTTTATTGTTAATTATCACAGTTATTATTGAATTTTTTATCCTGTGGCTTTTTATCAGAAAAAATCCATTAAGAATCTTTTTTTATGCCGCACTTATAAATTTATTCACCTTGCCAGTTGCCAGTTATCTATATCAGAATATCCTAAATAATTTTTTATTGATTGAACTAGGTGTTTTCCTTATTGAGTGGATTTTAATCATGGTCTTGTTTGAAATAAAATATTATCGAGCGCTGCTTCTATCATTTATCGCGAATTTCATTACCGCGGCAATAAGTTTGCTATTTAGATAATAAGAAATTGATGTCGGGTTTTGTCCCAAAGAAATGAAAGTTAAAAATAAATTCGAATTCAGGATCTAAAAAATAAATTGATTTTTCTTTTATAAATAAGCCATTAGCCTATTATTTCAACAGTACTGAAGTTATAATGATGTTACAGAACGGTCTGTAATCCACCGAAAGGGGGTGTGCCTTTTGGACATCTGTGGGAGTTGCTCGTCTTCTCCTCCACCTTTGATTGGGTCAGCTGGCCCAATCTTGGGCATCCTGGAGCGGCAGTCTGCCGGCTTAAGGTTGACGCTGGCAGCACTCGTCTTCGTAGATCCGTCAGAACTTACGCCTGAAGGGTTGCACCCTGGGCTTGAGTTCCTCGACTGGACCTCCGGCGTGCCGGGCGAGGTCCTTCGGCAGATGATCAACGAAGGCGATGTTGACAAGAGGACAGCTGAGCTCTTTCTTAACCTGATGATCTCGGTGTGGGCTGCCGGCCATAGCTCTTCCCCAGGGCTCGTTGTGAGAAGGGAGAGTATTATGCCGGCGGAATTGAGGGAGGACGTTGCGATCTACTGTGTAGACCGTTTCAGTACGCTCCTCTCCCAACTCATCGAGGACTTGCCGGAGCGTATGGATGCGGCGACAAAGAGGCGCGCTCGCACTCGCTCCCTGCCATTGTTTCCGGGTGAAGTACCCCCGACAATCGACTGGCGGATGACAAAGGCTGGGAGTGCGAAGTGCCTCTTGATCTTGGGACGGGTGGCTCGCCTTCAACGCTATGCTGGAGTCTGGTTCGAGATCGAGTTGATGGGTCTAGAAGAATTACTGGGCACAACCCAGCGTCCGCTCCCAGAGCATCCCACGACACGACCACCCGCAGTGAAAACGAGATAACGGGTGACCCCGTCTTCCGGCAGGTTTGCCGCGACTTGGCGAAAGTCAGAGTAGGCCTCGTCGAGGCACGATCCCTGTAGGCTGCAGGCTGTTTGTTCCCAACAAAGGGGTGGCTTACCCGCCATCCCCTTTTTTTATGGTAAATAGTTTGATTTTTCTCTTATAAAAGGGTAAATTTAGATCAGGTTTTAGCTTACAGCTTATAGGTTTTAGGGTTAAGCGTAATACATAATTCATTATTCATTATTCATATTAATTTAGTGATTGGGAGAAAATGAAAAAACAAATGATATTGAAGCCAATGAAGTTTGGTTATAGATTGAGAAAATATATTCTTATAACCTATTATTTAGATACACTAAGAGAAAAAGGTAATTTGAATGAGGCAATCTTAGGAATACAAATGCACGGTGTGGAAAAAATGTTTGATGAATGGAATGAAAAATTCCTTAAACAATCTATCGGCTCCGAGGACAAAAAAAGACTAATAAAATTAACTGAAGAAAAAAATAAAGAAGAACAAAAAGAATATTTAAAAATTTTATTTAACCAAGCATTGGTAATGGCTTGTGCTGTTTTGGACACATATCTTGACGACTCGATTGACGTTATCATCAGTACAAACAAGAAAATTTTAATCGTTCTATCCGATGAAAAGGATATATCAATTCCAGAGATTATTGAGGCAAATAGCTATAAAAATATTTTGGACAAAATGAGGTTGAAAGTTTTGGAGAGGTTTGGATATAAGGGGATAGAAGATAGATTGAAAATTTTAAAAAAAATTAATTTAAATTTGGGACAAGCCTTGAAGCTTAAAACTCACACAGAAGAAATCCAG
>JAPLVI010000023.1 GCA_026397195.1 Candidatus Berkelbacteria bacterium
TCTTTTTTATCCTAACAAGGGCTTCTTTTTCATGATCTAAAATTTTCATTAGTGGCTCTTTTGGAATATTATCGTGGCTACCAATAAAACTTAATTTCCTCCCAAAAAATATTTTATTAAAAATATATTTCACTCTTGGAAGATGGAAGTCTGAACTGACAATTGTAACTTCTTCTGGTCTGTATTTGTCAATTATTGGTTTTGAAAAATAAGCATCTTCAACCGTATTTCCGCTCTCGACGAAATCAAGAATATTTTCTGGCATAATACCATTTTTAAGACAATATTTCTTAGCATAATAAGCATGCGGATTATTGGTGGTGTTAAAATGCCTACCAAATCCGCCAGTTAGTAAAAGTTTATAACTGTCTTTTTCTTTTAATTTCTTAATGCCCGCGTTGAGACGACTTTTGGCAATATAATTAATATTGCCTTTTTCATCATTAAATGAGCCAAGAACAATTATTATGCCTTTCATCTTATTTGATTTTTTCTAGATATTCTTTAAGTAGGGGCATTATTTCTTTGCGCATAATTACATGAGGCATAATGGCTACGCCATTTTCAAATTTAACTCCCAAAGTGGTGTTAATTGCTTCTTCTGCCATTTCATCAGGAGCGACAAAGGTGTTGTAGCCTTTCTCAATATCGACGCTAGTTAAAAAAACTAAATCAAACTTGCTTTCTTTTTTAATTTCCAACAGCGCTTTTTTTGCTTCTGCTAGTCTCTCATTGATTAATTTTTTGACATTAATAATTTCTAACTGAAAAATACTAAATCTTATCCCGCCGAATTCAATAACGGCAAAATCTTTATGAAATATATTTTTTAGAGGACCTTTAATGGCTGATTTATGGGCAAACATCTGATGAATCAAATTTTTAGGAATTCTTATCTGGTTTTTGAGCCAATTTGCCATTTTTTTATCCCGTTTTGTAGTGACACGCGCCTTAAAATTAATCGTATGGGAAATAATGACGCAATACATAAGAATTGACGCAATTCGAGATGGCTTCATTTTCTTTTTGTAAAATTTCTCCGCAATAATGGTCGCACAGGCGCCAGTGGGATCAATTTGCTTTTTAGCATTTTTGAATACTTCAACTTGATGGATAGTTCGATGATCATAAACTTCAATCACTTGTGTTTTTTTAATTTTGGGATAAATCCAACCCGGTTCGCTGCAATCCACAAGAATGATTTTGGCTTTGGGGTCATAAATTCGACTTATTCTTTTTAACCTAATTCCCAAGTAATCCATCAGAAACTGGGCTTCGGGATGTGGGGGACCAAAAATACCGATTTCTGTTTTAATTCCTTTTTTATCGAGATATTCCTTATAGGCATAAGCAGAAGCGATATTATCTAAATCAGGATTTTCATAACCGGTAATAATAATTTTTTCTTTTTTAATTTGCATAAATAAAAACTTGTTTTTTAGATTTGGCTATCGTTTTCATATTGTTGCAATAATATTTCAAAATTATTATAAAAATCAAAAATTATTTTCTCCATTTTTCCATCTTTTCTAATCTTATCAATATTATAGTTTACTATTGGCGCACCTTCAAAAGGCATAATCGTTTCTTTGATTAATTCTGTTCTTGTTTTTTGATTTGGTTTTTGGGAAATGTATTTTTTAACCATCTGATGCCATTTTAAAATATCTTTATCAGCGATTCCAAATTTCTGCTCACCCGGCAAAATTTTTGTAAAAAACGAAGCATATTCCTGCCAGTTTTTGACTTTTGGATATAAAATATCATCAGAAAAAAGCTTTAGAGATTGCGTAGCATGTTCCAGATGAGGAAATAGAGAATAAACACCGTTATCTTTGGCAAATCTCGCCTCAACTCTATCGGTTAACTGATGAAACTTCATACCGGCATTAAAAGAATCTTCCTTAATAATATTTTTTAAACCGGCGTTATCCGAATGCGTTTTCTCCCTCTTAATTACACCAATGTATCTAATATCAGAAAAGATGTTGCCGATAAAAAATTCATCTTTTTGAAGATGACCAAAAAATTCATCAAAGACCTTATCCGCTAAAACGAAATGGGTAATCGTCGCCGCCATATTATATATATATTATATACTTAGTATATACTATGTGAAGCTCTGTGGGTTGCACCATAGTATCTTCACTTTAGGAACCCTCGGTTCCTAACGCCCCTTTGGGGCTGTTCTCCTCTGCGGTAAAACTCCCGTCCTATCTCCTGTCTCGCTTCGCTCGACAACGTCGATTTCCGAACCAAAGTTCGGAATCGGATGAAACGTAAAGCAGTTTACGTTTCATGTCCCGACCCCTTTCCTTCAATCCGTATCATCCACGGCTGGCATCCGTGGATTTCTGCGGCTTGTCTATTTTTTATCTTAAATTGCCAGTTGAATCAGCAAAGCAATAATTGTGGCGACAAACAACCAAGCAATGGTGTAAAACAGAAGTTTAATTGCTTCTTTTTTCTGACCATCAAGATACAAGAAAATCGGCTTGCCGACAATTAAACTGCCAACAATCGCCGCGGAAAGGGTAAAAAGCAGAAGAAAAGCAAAAGGACCTAAAAAGTTGTCCATTTTGCCAAAAATATCATTTGCTTTCCAGATCAGCAGTGCCACGAGAAAAACATAGATAATCGTCAAAACGGCATTAATTAAACTTGTTTTCACTAATTCTGAATTTTTCATATTATTTTTTTATTTTATCTTTGATAAATCACCCTTAATTACTTCCGTCACCATCGCTTTTAATTCGTCTTCAAAAATACTTTTGGGAATAGGATTATAAAGAAAAATCTTCTTTTTTAGATCAAAAGCACGGAATATTTCTAAAAACGTCGCCCCACCAATATAATTCTTTTGGCCTTTTTTATCTAAATTTAAAACCAAGATTGCATCATTGGCTTCTACTTTTTTATTTTGCCGGCGAATCATTTTCCTTTTCCAACGGATATGTTCTTTTCGGTCCTGTTTTTTGAGTTTTTCTTCTTTTAATGGCTTTAAAAAACTATTAGGCAACGCAACTTTATGTCCCATTGCTTCAAGCTGTTTCTTGATTGGCAAAACCTGAGGATATAAGTATGTACTGCAACAAATAAATATTTTCATTTTCCGATTTTTAACTTATTTAATGCAATTCGGCGCATGCTAATTTTGTTCTTTTCTTCAGTTGGCATTTCGGCAAATGTTTTATCAAAACCCTTGGGTTTGAAAATAGGATCCCAGCCAAACCCCTGTTTGCCTTTAGGGGAAACAATTCTTCCTTTGACTATGCCCTCGAAAAATTTAATTTCTTTCTTATTTTTTGCATAGCCGATAACGGTTTTAGCTTCAGCGCGAAAATTATTTAGTTTCTTCGCAATTTTATACAAGCCCTGATTACCAATTGTCTCTAAAAACCATTTGATTAGTGGACCAGGCAACCCATTGAGGCAATCCAAGTATAAAGATGTATCCTCAACGATAAATTCACCTTTTTTATGCTTAAGTGCTTCAAGAAGTTTAGCTTTGATTATTATTTTGGGGTCAATATTCTGAATTTCCGGAAGATCAATCTCAAATTGATTTAAATCAGAAT
>JAPLVI010000159.1 GCA_026397195.1 Candidatus Berkelbacteria bacterium
AGCCACAATTATGACTGATTTGCCCGTCAAACTTGATTTACATAAGTCTGAATTACATAATTATGACCGGACAAAAGCATTAAAACTATTCCAAGAACTTGGTTTTAGATCTTTGATTTCAAAACTTCCTCTTTCAAATAAAGAAATTGCTTTAAGTCAAAAGTCTCTTTTCGAACAAAAAAGAGTTAAAGCTAAGAAAAAACATGGTAAGTATTATTTAATTGATAATCGACAAAAATTTGAAAATTTATATAAAAAAATCAAAAAATGCGAGAATTTTGTTTTTGATGTCGAAACAACTACGCTTAATGGTCGATTAATTGGCATTTCTTTCGCTTTTAAGGAAAAAGAGGCATATTATCTTCCACTTTTAGATAAAGACAGAGATTATTATTTAAAAGAAATAAAGCCGATTTTTGAAGATGAAACCCATGGAAAGATCGGACATAATTTGAAATATGATTACTTAATTTTAAATGGTGAAGGCATTAAAGTTCTGGGCTTAAATTTTGATACGATGCTTGCGGCTTATGTTTTGAATCCGGGTAAACGCAATTACGATTTAGATAGTCTAACTTTTATTGAATTAGGTCTTGAAAAAACACCGATTGAGGAATTAATAGGTAAAGGTAAAGAGCAAAAAACATTAGATAAGATCTCACTTGAAGAAGTAGCTGATTATTCCTGTGAAGATGCGGATATCACTTTTCGTCTTTATAATCTTTATCGTCCGAGGCTTAAGAAAAAACTAGCGGAAGTTTTTTATTCGATTGAGATGCCGCTCGTTATAGTTCTTGCTTGTATGGAAGGAGTGGGAATTAGGTTAGATTCTCGGTTTTTAAGAGTGATGTCTAAAGAAATAACGCGTGAAATCAATTTTATCTCGCAAAAAATTCATAAACTCGCCGGGATGAAATTTAATATTAACTCAACTCAACAATTACGCGAAATCCTATTTGAAAAATTAGGCATCGAAACGACAGATATTAGAAAGACAAAGACCGGTCTTTCTACCGCCGCTGGTGAACTGGAGAAAATTAGAGAAAGACATAAAATAATTGATCTAATCGCCAAATATCGCGAAATTACTAAACTTAAAAATACTTACCTTGAGGCCCTTCCAAAATTAGTGGCGGAAGATGACCGTATCCATACTTCATTTAATCAAACCATTACCACTACTGGACGACTTTCTTCATCGCATCCTAATTTGCAAAATATTCCTATTCGGACTAGCTTAGGCAATAGAATTCGGCGGGCATTTGTTGCCGATGAAGGTTATAAACTTGTAGCTTTTGATTATTCTCAAATTGAACTTCGAGTTGTAGCTCATCTTGCGCAAGATAAAAAAATGATTTCCGCTTTCCAGAAAGGCGAAGATATCCATGCAGCGACAGCTTCATGGCTTTTCCATAAACAAATTTCCAAGATCTCGGACTTCGAAAGGCGCGAAGCAAAGACGGTTAATTTTGGCGTCCTTTATGGCATGAGCTCTTATGGTTTAGCGCAAGGAATGAAGGTTGATCGAGATTATGCGGCTGAATTTATTGATAATTATTTTGATACTTTTAAAGGAGTCAAAAAATAATTAGATGAAACAAAAGACATGGCCAAAAGACTCGGATATGTTGAAACGATATTTGGTCGTCGTCGTTATATTCCTGAAATAAATTCCAATGTCTATGATATTGCCATGGCGGCAGAAAGAATGGCGATTAATATGCCAGTTCAAGGAACAGCAGCTGATATCATCAAACTTGCTATGATTAAAATCCAAAAAGAGATTTTAGATAAAAATAAATCCCGCACCTTTAAAAAGGTGCGGGATAAAGAAATTAAACTTCTTCTGCAAGTTCATGACGAATTGGTTTTTGAAGTGAAGAAAGAATTGGTTGAAAAATTTGTACCTAAAATCAAAAAAATAATGGAAGAGATATATAAACTTTCTGTGCCAATTAAAGTTGATGTTTCCGAAGGCTCAAATTGGGGGGCTCTCAAGAAGATAAAATAATAAATGATATTGTTGAAGAATAATTTTTTTGCTAATCTAAATTTGCTATGGTGATATTTATTTATGGCGATGATATTTATCAAAGCCAGAAAAGACTTATAGGACTCAAGGATAAATTTAAAGAAAAGTATGGGGATATTAATATCTCAATCTTTAACATTGAGAAAAAAGAAGAAATTAACACCTCAAAGATAATAAGTGAGATTGAATCAATGCCTTTTTTGGGGACAAAAAGATTAATAGTTGTTAGAAACCTAATATCTTGCGGTGATAAAAAAGCTAAAGAAAAAATCGATAAAAAACTAAAAGGAATTTCTGAAAGTTCGATTGTAATTTTCTTTGAAGTAGAGATGCCAAGAAAAAATGATAAATTATTTAGAGAACTCTTAAAACTTGCTAAAGTTGAAGAATTTCCTCAAATGAGAGGGTTTCAACTTCATAGCTGGATAAAGAAAGAAGTCAGCTCTCGCGGTGGAAAGATTGAAGCAGATGCTTTAGAAAAATTAACTATGTTAGTTGGCGATGATACCTGGAGACTTTCAAATGAGATTGATAAACTTATCAACTTTAGTCATCCTCGGGCGATCAAGCGAGAAGAAGTTGAACTTTTGGTCTCGGAAAAGGTACAAACTAAAATTTTTGATTTAGTTGATGATTTGGCTCGTCGTGATGGTCAAATGGCTATTAAATCGCTTCATCGCCTTATGGCTTTAGGAGAAAAGGATATGTATCTTCTTTCGATGATGGTCTATGGATTTAGGAACTTAATTTTAGTTAAATATTTAAACGAAACAAATAAAAAGATCAGAGAACCAGAAATGATTAAAGTATTGGGTCTTCATCCTTATGTTTTGAGAAAAGCACTCTCTGCTTCTAGATTTTTTTCCTTTCAGGAGCTTAAAAAAATATATCATAAACTTATGAAAGCAAATTTAAAAATTAGAGAAACAAATAATGACCCAGTTTTAGTACTCGATCTTTTGGTTAGTGAAATTTGTATGAGATAGACTTCATTTCTTCTTTTTTTTGCTTTGAACTTTTTTAATCCTTTTTCTCTTCTTTGTCACTTTCTTTTCGGGATTTTTTATTAGATCTGATTTGAGTCGAGCCGCTTTATTCTTATGGATAAGATTAATTTTGGCTGCTTTATCGATCGCTGAAAACGCGGCCGAGAGCTTTTTTTCTTTTTTTCCGCCAGAGGCGGACCCGCCTTTGGCGGGCTTTTCTTTGTAATAAGCTGCAATTGCTTTCTTCATTGCTTCTTTATACTTTAAATTCTGAGCTAAATTTCTTTTGCTCACCCTTACTTTCTTTTTGGCTGATTTGATAATTGGCATAGTAGTTTAGTTTTTTGATTGGATTTCGCCTGAATACCCAGCTCTTTCCGCGAAAAGGGCTGGGATGAAGGTAAGTAAATGCAGCGGAGCGAAAACTTAGAAACGATCTCCGCCCTGATACCTCGCAGCTTGCTGCGAGGGCGGGTTCATTAATTTAAAAATTTCGACTTTTCAAATTTTAGCATGGATTATTTTTTTTGGCAATAGAGTATTGACGAAAGCTTCTTTTTAGGTTAAGATGTCATCAATTAGTAAGTATTTACCTAAAATTTCATTATGGATTTAACACCTAAACAACAAGCGACTCAAGCTATCAAAGAGGCCCAAAAGATACTTTTAATTGCTCATGAGGAACTTGATGGTGATGCCATTGGCTCACTTTTGGCCTTAAATTATATCCTTTCAAAGATTGGTAAGGAAGTATTAACCATTTCTTCGGGTTCGATTCCAGCTGTTTATAGTTTTTTGTCTGATATTGACTCTATCAAAAAAGATATGGATGGCATAAAAGATTTTATGATTTTTCTTTCGGAAGAACATGCCAAAGTGGCAAGACTTTCTTATAAACTTGAAGATAACCGACTTAAAATCGTTATTTCTCCTAAAGCTGGCAATTTCTCTCCTAATGATGTTAATTTCGCTTATGGTGATTTTCATTATGATTTAATAATCATCCTTGATGCTGATGCACTAGAGAGGCTCGGTACTATTTATCGCGAAAATACAGAAATGTTTTATAAGACCGATACCTTGAATATTGATCATCATGTAAGTAATACCTATTTTGGAAAAATTAATTGGGTTGACGAGTCTGCTTCATCAGTTTGTGAAATTTTGGTTTCATTAATTGAGGCACTCGAAAGTGAACAGGGGAAACTAATGAATGGTAACGCAGCGACAGCCTTGCTTTTGGGTATCATGACTGATACTAACCTCTTCCAGAATCCGGCTACGACATCAAAATCATTAACCGTTGCAGCACAATTGATAGCTTTAGGCGGTGATCGTGATTTAATAGCAAAAAGGGTTTTTCAGACCCATTCCTATTCAACCCTTAAAATCTGGGGAAAAATACTTTCTAAACTTGACTCATATCCTGCGCTTGGGCTCGTTTGGTCAGAGGTAACCAAGAGCGATCTAGACATTACCGGCGCAGACGAAGGGGCACTATCGCAAGCAGTCAATAATCTCCTTTATACCACTGAGGGTGCCAAAATTGTGGCTTTATTTTCAGAATCAAATGGCATGATAAAAGTCAGTTTGCGTTCGACTGGAGGTTTTGATGTAGCGGCAATTGCTCGTGATTTTGGTGGTGGTGGTCACGAAAAGGCGGCTGGTTTTAAAATGGATGGCCTCGAGCTGGAAGAAGCCAAAAGAATTGTTTTAAAAAAACTTCGAGGTATAATTTTAGGTGAACAGACCTCTCTTGAGACTAAGGAGGAAAATAGAACTCAAATTGAAGAAAGAAAGAATGAATCGATTCCAGCCAAGATTCCTGAATCATGAACTACCACCCCGACGTAACGTCGGGGTGGTATCCTCGGTCTGACGCCTCGGCCAGTTCGACATCTCCTCTGCTCACCTCGAACGCTTGGGGCTGGCTTGTATCCCTGCCATAGGTGGGGTGTTAAGCCAGAGATGATAAACTCTCTCTTGTGATATAATTAAGCCATGAGGGAAGAATTTTTATTGGCGAGTGAAGCGAAAGGAGCGAAAAGTTCTTTTCGCTCCCGAGCGAGCGAGCCGACAAAGGATTTTGATCCTTTATTTTCTAAACCAACACGAAGTTTTTTTATCTTTTTTGATTATATCCGCACGGCATTAATTATTATTGTTTTATTACTCCTGTTATATTATTTGGTTATCCAAGTATTTGTGGTTAAAGGAATAAGTATGGATCCGAATTTTGCTGATTCTGAATTTATTCTTGTCAATCGAATTAGTTATTACTTTGTTTCACCTGCTCGTGGTGATAGTATTGTCTTTATTTTCCCTGGTACAAGGAGCGATAAATACATCAAAAGGATTATTGGTTTACCTGGTGAGAGGATCCAAATAACAAACAATCAAATTAAGATTAACGGTCAAAAATTAGTAGAAGACTATATTCCAAAAGATTTTAAAACTTATGGTGATATTGATTATCGAATCAAAGACAATGAGTTCTTTGTTTTAGGAGACAACCGGGAATTATCTAATGATTCACGTATCTGGGGACCGCTCACACGAGGACAAATTATTGGACGGGCACAAATGATACTTACTCCTCTCGCCAAAAAGCAGTGGCTTGAAAAACAGGGATATAATATATAACTCTTTAATATCCTTTTAATTCTTCAATTTCTTCTGCCATTCCGCGACAGGCATTGACTGTTCTTACCATCCATTCGCAGGTCCCGACATATGGCATTGCCGACACATAAAAACTAGGAGTCTCTGCTGGCAGATTTTTGAAATGACCAATCCATTCTTCGGTCGCGCCTAATGCCTCGGCCTGTGGCAGATATTTTAAGCTTAAATTTTTCCCGTCTTCTATTGGATAATGACCAAGCAAATATTTTTTAAATGAAAGCCAACGTTCAAGCTCTGATTTACCGGCTGGGGTTCTCGGGGGAATAATTTTAGCAAGATATAGAATCAAGATTGAAGCAACGGTAATCCCGAAAGGAGGTAAAAGCATCAAAGGATTTGCTGGGAAAAAAACAATAGCAAGGACATACAAGACTATGCTTAAAAGAAAGAGAGCAATGCCAATCAAATGATGCATTATTTTCATTCGATAAGGGTCTCTCTCAAAAAAACCTTTTAAAGAGCCGATTTGATAAATTTCGTGATAGACTTTTTCAAAAATTGGATCAACTAATTCCTTTTCCTCTATCTTTTCAAGCTCACCGAGACTTGTTTTTATCTTTTGTCTTTTAAAAAGCTCACCCAATATTTTTTCTTCATAGGGAAGAAGTTGAATATTTGTGTCTTTTCGTCCAAAAGTGATCATATCGCCTTTATCAACAATAATAACAACTCCTTTTTTTATAAGGTCGAGGATTGTTGCTGAAACTCCGATTTGGGTAATATCACCCTGATAAAGAAGATCTAGAAGAGCTGGCGGGATTTCATCTGGTAATTCGCTCGAAATTGGGAGACCGCGATTGATTCTAACACTATTTTTATATCTCAAATGAAGATAAAGAAGCATAATTAAAGTTATAAGCGGCAGGGGTAACGATATTATTATTAGGGAGACAAGGCTTAAATTATCAAAGAAAAATTTTATTCTATCCCCCAATGGAAAAACAATTGAATTACTTAAAAATGTATCTTCAACTGTAAAACTCGAATAAGAACTTGTCTGAAAAGCATTATAAACAAGAACATTTTCTCCCTCGGTCGTTTGACTTGAATCTTCGATTCCATGGACGGCGTAAAATCTTTGTCCCTCGGCTGCCTCAGTGGCATTATTAGGTAATTTCACATTAACTTGCAAATTATTAATAAAAATACCTGGGCGGTCAAAAATTATATTTTTAAATAATATTTTTTTATTAACAATCATAAGATTATTAAAAGATTTGTAGCTTATCTTTAAATTAGTATTTGAATAATAGTTCAAAGGGAAAGTAAGCCTAGCCATATCACCACCTTGGATATCGATTTGAGATGAATCAATTTTTGTTCCATTTTCTTCAATTTCAAGCTCTCGAACATTTTTGGAGTCTACATTCCAAACAAAAGAAGATGAGTATAGACTCAAACCAGCAAACTCTTCAACAACCACAAGACTAGAGTCATTTTTAACTTCAATATTTACCTTAAGATCATTGAGATTCCCAATTTCAGCAATTTGATCTCCTTGTGCTTTCGCGGAGGGGCTTTCAGTAAAAACAAATAACAACAAAAAAATTGCCGTGAAAATTAATCTAAAAAAAATTATTGCCCCTCGCATATTTGAGTCTATTATTTCTGGCCTAATACTGTGAGCTTTAGCTCACAAATACAGGCCAGCCCGAAACGAGCCGCGGCGAGTGGAGGAAATATCGAACTGGCCGAGGCGTCAGGCCGAGGATATAGCGGCCTTAAGACCGCTATAGTTCATTATATCATTAATGATTTAAGAGTTTTAAATCTTATCGACTTGGAAATTTATTGTTTGTTTGCCGGCAGGTATCGAATAAGCCAAGTTATTTTTTTTCACGAAGATAATACTTTCCGAGAGGGTATTTTCAAGTATTTGCTCGCTATACTTCTTAATTATTTTTTTGGTTTTGTTGTCAACTGAAAAAGATATGATTGTTTTATTTTTAATAGTTAGGCCTTCTTTTTTTCTGGCGGCATTAATTTCTCTAATCAGATCCCGAATAAGTCCTTTTTCTTCAAGCCTCGGTGTAATTTTTGTATCCAAAACGATTTCATCTTTAATCTTAGCCACAGTTATTTTTTCTACATTAACTTCCCCTTTGATTAAATCAAGAAATTCATTTCCGAGGTTAGTTTTAATTTTTAAACTTGCAAGGGGTTGCCTTACTTTGATGCCGTTTTCTGCTCGTTTTGCTAAGGCCAAAGCCACCATTTCTCTTGTTTTTTTCATCGACTCAATCAATTTTTCATCAAGATAATCTTCTTGCATTTCGGGCCAGTCATCTAGATGAACTGATTCTTTGGGTCCTTTAAGCTCCTGATAAATATTCTCGGCAATAAAAGGGGTAATCGGCGCCATAATTTTAGCAAAAGTAAGTAAGACGTGGTAAAAGACTTGTATGCCGGCTTCATCGTTCTCTTTAAAGCGGTCTCTGGACCTGCGCAGGTACCAGGTAGAAAGATCATTGATAAAGCTAGAGATTCCACGCGAGGTGCGGATAACATCATATTTATCCAGATATTCTGTGGTGTTTTCGATAAGTTCAGACAAACGTGCCATAATCCAAGCATCAAGAATATGAAGGTTATCTTTTTCTGGCAGAAATTTATTTTTCTCTTGTAGGGGGTAGAGCTTATAAAAAGAAAGAACATTAGTAATAATCATAATTACTTTCTTTTTTATTTCATCCAAATCATGTTCAGAAAAAAATAGATTTTCTGATTTCATCACCACCGAAGACATCAAATAATAACGCAGAGCATCAACCCCGTGTTTTTCAATCATCAGCCAAGGATCAGGATAATTCTTTTTTGATTTAGAAATTTTTTCACCCTTTTCGTTAAGAATGGTGCCGGTGGTGACGACATTTTCAAAGGGTGCTTTATTAAAAAGAATAGTTGAAACAACATGCATCGTATAAAACCAAGCCCTGGTTTGGGAGATATATTCGGCAACAAATTGAGCTGGGAAACGATTATTAAATTGTTCCTCATTCTCGAAGGGGTAGTGGATCTCGGCAAAAGGCATGGAGGCCGACTCCACCCAGCAATCAAGAACTTCGGAGATCCTTTTCATCTCACCGTTGCAGACGCTGCATTTAAGTTTTATCTTATCCATTTTGTGCTTGTGAAGATCCGCTTTCCTGACGTCGTCGCTGGCGTAGACCTCGTTGAAATTCAAGGCTTTTTCTTTGAGTTCAGCAAAACTGCCGATAAGAACAATATTGGCACAGTCCAAACTCTCGCACTTCCAGATCGGAATAGGTGTCGCCCAATAACGATTGCGGGAAATATTCCAGTCGGGCGCTTCTTCAATGCCTTTAGCAAAACGACCGTGTTTTAAATGTTCTGGATACCAATTAATTGATTCGTTAGTCGCGAGGAGAAATTTTTTAATTTTTTGGATATTAATAAACCAGGCCGGGATGGCATTATAGTAGAGTTGAGTGTTGCAGCGCCAGCAAAAAGGATAACTGTGGATCAGATTATGTTTGGCAAAAAGAAGTCCGCGGCGGTCTAAATCTTTAACTATTATTCCATTGGCTTTTTTGAAATAATTACCTTCGATTAATTTTGGCGCAGAAGGAGTGAAATGGCCACGTTCATCAAGCAGGGAAACAATGGGCAAATCATTTTTTTGTCCTAAATTATAATCATCTTCCCCGTAAGCGGTGGCCAGATGAACCACCCCGGTTCCTTCTTCGGTTGAGACAAAATCCGCACTCAAGATCTGATAGGCATTTTTGTTGAGCAGAGTTGGACTGATTTGAAAAAGTGGTTTGTATTTAAGGCCAATCAATTCACGGCCTAAAAATTCTTTAACGACCTCCATTTTTCGCAATAACTTATTTGCTTTTTCAGAGGCTAAGATATAATTTTTTTCTCCCTCGCGCACGAGCACATATTTTATCTTTTCACCCACCGCGAGGGCCACATTTGCCGGCAAGGTCCAAGGAGTTGTCGTCCAGGCAAGAATGCTGGTCTGCGCGGGGAGTTTATCATTTTTTTCTAACTTGAAGGCGACGGTGATCGTCTCTTCCTTGATGTCGTCATAACTATTATCCAGCGCCACTTCAAAATTGGAGATGGGCGTTTCACAGCGAGGGCAGTACAAAAGAACTTTTTTGCCTTCATAAAGAAGACCTTTCTGCCAGATTTCCTTTAACCCCCACCAGACAGATTCGATATAAGTCGAATCCATTGTTTTGTAAGAATGTTTTAAGTCCACCCAGCGGCCGATGCGTTCGATCATCTCCCCCCACTCTTCGGCATATTTCAAAACAGCGCTATTGCAGGTATTGTTAAATTTATCTACGCCGATTTTTTCGATTTCTTTTTTGCCCGAGCTTTTAAGCTTTTTCTCAATGATATTTTCAATCGGCAGACCATGGCAGTCCCAGCCCCAGCGCCTTGGCACATAATATCCTTTCATTGTCCAATATCTGCCAACGACATCCTTAATCGTCGAAGCGAGGATGTGCCCATAATGAGGAAGCCCAGTGGCAAAAGGAGGGCCGTCAAAAAAACTATAGAGTCTGGCTTCTTTGCGGGCATCGAGACTCTTTTCAAAAATCTTCTTCTCTTTCCAAAATTTTAGTATTTCTTTTTCATCCATAAGGTTAAGTAAAAATTAAAAACTAATTTTTCCAGGAAGAAACTGCTCGGCGTACACCCATGTAAAAATGTTTTTCTTCTCGATCACGATAGCCAGACAATACATATCTCTTGCCTATTAGGTCATAATAAGCTTTTGGAATTTCTGGTCTTCTCTCCCAAGACATACCTCGGATGACACGGGAATGGGGGAACATAGTAACGCCCCAATTATCAAAAGGAGCCCCATTTTCATTATGGTAGCGTAGTGCGGCAACTAGATAGGCAGCAGGAGACAGGAAATCATCTTTTGTTTCCACCCATTTTTTAACAGATTTAGCATTTCTTCTTAAAGAATCTTTATCTGGATTTTGTTGGTATTTTATCGCTTGGGCAAAAGCAGTTTTTGGCAGACCCTTTGTCCAGATTTCGCCAGTTCTCCAACCATCATTTCTAGAGGTTATGACCCGGTATCGTTTTTGCATCAATTCAACGATGTCGGTTATTTTTATATCTTCGGGTATATAAATAATAAAATCCATTCCCACAACTTCGGGTAGTTTGGCTACTTCATTCCTAATTTCTTCTTCTGTCACCTCAATTCCTTTTTCTTTCCAATATGGATCTGTCCAAAATTCTAAATTTGCCTTTATCTCCGACTCCCTTGTTCTTTCGGGGATTGGTTCAATTGTCTCCTCACCTTTTGGCTCAGTTTCATCAGTCATAATTTAGTTATTTGATATTTGAATTTGTTTAGGATTTGGGATTTTAGATTTATGATTTCCCCTGAAGGGGATATTACCATTATATAACATTATTATCAAGAGGGCTTATGATATTTCTTTGGAGTGCCTATTATGCCAATGTCTGATCAGATTGAAAATACAGCCCTGATATGCTTTAATTGTTCTAGATTTGTGGGATGATGGGTTTTACGAAGATTTATAATATCTATGGGTAAATTATTAATTAAAAAGAAAAGCAATATTCACGGTATTGGAATTTTCACAACAGAACACATTGGTAAAAACTCCGTCTTTTATGTGATTCCTATAAATTCTATTTTTAATAAACCGAAATCTAAATGTGCTTACGTTGGAAGAAATAGTTGGGTTTCTGATGAAGAAGTTTTGAATTATGTTAATCATTCTTGCGAGCCTAATTCAATCTTGGATATTTCAGATAAGCCCAGATTGATTGCCAAAAGAGATATCAAGAAGAATGAAGAAATAACAGTAGATTATAGTAGAACTGAAAAAAACGGCATAAAAGTTCCATGCGTCTGTAAAAGTAAGAACTGCAAAAAATATTTTTTGAGGATAGAATAATATGAAACCAAAGATCGGGTTACTAGGTGGTATTGGACCAGAATCTTCAGCAAAATTTTACGAATTGTTGATAAAAAAAGTTCAATCTTTAGGTGTAGAGTCTAATACTGAATATCCATATATAATTTTGGAGAGTGTCCCAGCTCCCGAGCTTTTTCTGGAGAATCCTGATTTAACAATGTATAAACAAGGAGTAAAAAATCTTGAAAAAGCAGGAGCAAATTTTATTGTAATTATATGTAATACGGCGCATATATTTATTAATGAATTCAAAGAATTAGTAAACATTCCAATAATTGATTTAAACAAAGAAACGGAAAAAGTTCTTAAAAGAAATAAAATTAAATCCATCACAGTTTTTGGTTCTAGAAGAACAATCAATAAACTGTTTCGTTTTCAGGATATTTTATTGCATAAGATTTCAGCCGAAGATTCAAAAGTTATTGATGAAATTATACTTAAATACAATCGTGGGGAGAATAAGAGAAAATTAGAAGAAAAATTTGTCAAAATAATAAACAAATATTCTCAAAAAGATATTTTAATTGCCTGTACAGAGCTTTCTACAATTTCAAGAAATAGGGGCCTGGAGCATCTTGATACTTTCGACATTTTATTGGATGCCACCTTAAAGAAGTGGGGAGCCGTTTAATTTATACAGTTAAGTAAAAAACAAAAAACCAGCTCAAATTAGCTGGGAGGGCACGGTTGAAAATTGGGTTCTCTTATGGTTTAATAATTATGAGAGTGCAATTAATTAATCTCATTATGAAAATTGAAAAGAAAGTCCAATCAAAATACTTCAAAGACATTTTAGAAGGAAAAAAAAGATTTGAAGTAAGATTAGCGGATTTTAAATGTAAACCAGGAGATGTTATTGTATTGCTCGAACAGAAAGGCAAGACTCTTACCGGAAGAAAAATCGTATGTGAACTTTTATACAAATTGAATACTAAAGAGATAGAAAAATTTTACAAAAAAGAAGACATCGAAAAATACGGCCTGCTAATTTTAGCTATACGAAAAAAGTTCAATTTCAAATAGACGGCACGCCCCTGCGTCATACTGTTGGTCGCTTCGCTCCCTCGTTCGCCTTGCAGGCTCACCACATAACATGGTTTAAACGGGTTCGGGGCTCTGCTCGCCCTTCACCCAAATTGCTATCGCAACTTCAAATATTCGGAGACGTTATACGCAATCGCTGGTTCAGGGTAAGATTTATAGATCAACCCATAATTCATTCTAATATGAAGAAACTAAAATTTTCAGAGCCTTTACCTAATTTGATTTTATCAGGTGAAAAATACGATACTTGGAGAATTAATGATGATAAAAATATAACTATTGATGATGTCCTTTCTCTTCGTAAGAATGATGGGACCGAATTTGCGAGAGCAAAAGTTAAATGGATTAAACACACCAGGTTTCGATATTTAACTAATGAAGATAGGAAAGGACATGAATCTTTTGCAACAGATGAAGAAATGTATAAAACTTATTCTCAATATTATAAAATGGATATCACCCCAGACACGCCTTTGAAAATTATTAAGTATGAATTATTGTAGCCCGAACCTGCGGCTTCTTCAGATTTCTTCGAAACCCTCGACCACGTTGCACTCTCACCTTAAGTTCTGGGCATATAACAGGAATTTAACGGAAACCCTCTTTGCACTTCGGTTTTCTAAATTTTACTCCTTCATCGCAAAACTTCGTTAAATTCCGATTTATGTAGAAAATTCTCTCTTAAGGATTGATTTTATGATAAAATATGATTAGAATAATAATGTTTTGCGTTTAGAATTTTGGGTTTGGGATTTAGTATTTGTTTATTTTTGGGCCCATAGCTCAGTGGTAGAGCGTTCGGCTTATATCCGAATGGTCGCAGGTTCGATCCCTGCTGGGCCCATTTAGAAAGTTTGACGAGATTTGAAGTCAAAACCTCATAAAGCAAAAAACTAGAGTTTCGTTGAAAGGCAGGATTCGAACTGGGAAAGGGGTCGGGAAAACGGGAGTTTTCCCGCGGAGGAAGGAGCGGGAAACCGTGGGTGTCTCGGCACAGCCCCGCTTCATCGGGGCGAGCAGTGAGATTCCCTGCTGGGCCCATATCTTGCATTTTTTATTAAGATAAGATATCATTATTAAAGTATAAAATTTGAAGTTATGGCTAAGACCAAACAAGAGAAATTACAGGACAAGTACAAAGTTCATAAAACTGACACCGGCTCGACCCAAGTGCAGATTGTAGGTCTAACAAAGAGAATTAATGAATTGACCAAACACCTTAAGAACCATAAAAAAGATTACGATTCTCGAGTTGGTCTTTTGAAGATAATTGGCAAACGACGCCGACTTTTAAGTTATCTTAAGAAAGAAGACGAGAAACAATATCTGAAATTGATTAAAGATCTGGATCTAAGAAAATAGGTTTTATTGGATATTAGTCTGAATACCCCGCCCTTGAGGGGGGATGAAGACATATCAATGCAGCGGCCCGTCTCGGCAGACCCCGAGCCGAGGTCCGTCCAAGACCATGGCCGAGACAGGTCTGACGGAAGCTGCAACTTTAGCAACGAACCCGCCCTGATACTCCAAAGCTTGCTTTGGAGCCGGGTTCATTAATTAGATAGAACAGAGGACGGTTGGAAAGAGAATAGTTTGACTGACTCCGTCTACTCCTTGCCACGGCTCGGAGTAGCCGAGACGGGCGAACTCTCCTGTTTCCAATCTCCCATGTTCTCAAAAAGGATTAAATTATGAAAGAAGAAAAGAAGTTTGATGTAGATTTCGCGGGCAAGAAACTAGAATTATCAACAGGTAAATTAGCCCAATTAGCCGATGGCTCAATCGAGGCGAGATACGGTGACACTGTTGTTTTGGCCTGTGTCTGTGTTTCACCCGAACCGAATCCAGATATTGATTATTTGCCATTGTTAGTTGATTACGAAGAAAAATTTTATGCCGCCGGTAAGATTTCCGGTTCTAGGTTCATAAAACGGGAGGGCAGACCTTCTGACCAGGCAATACTAACAGCAAGATTAATTGACCGGCCCCTACGTCCTCTCTTCCCCAAAGAATACCGCAATGATATCCAGGTCATAGTGACGGTTTTGTCGGTTGATAAGAAGAATGATCCTGATATTGTTTCAATTATTGCCGCCTCAACTGCATTAATGCAGTCACCCGTGCCCTTTAAAGGTCCGGTTGGCGCAATTAGGGTATGCATTATCGATGGTAAATTTGAAATAAATCCTGATGAGGACAAAACAGAAGATTGTGAATTAGATTTAGTGCTCGCTGGAACCGAAGACAGGACCTTAGTGGTTGAAGCCAAGGCCAAGGAGGTTCCCGAGGAAAAGATTTTAGAGGCAATTGAAGTTGGTCAAAAAGCGCTGAAACCGATAATTGAGATTCAGAGGAAGATTGCCAAAGTTGGTGGCAAGAATAAAGCCGAATTCATTATTGATGAATCAGATATTCACGTTAAAATTTCGGATGAATTTGGTTCAAAATTGCGCAAAGCTATCAGTGAAATAAATAAAGAAAAGAGAACTGAGGAGCTGGTAAAATTTGAAGCACAAATACTGGCTGCTTATGAAGGTGATTATAAACAAATTGAAATAAAAAATGCTTTTGATATTGCAGTGGAAAAGGAGGTAAGACGGGCAATTCTTGAAAATGAAATGCGGCCCGATGGAAGAAAGCTTGATGAACTTCGCCAAATTGATATTGAAATCGGATTGCTGCCTCGAACCCATGGTTCTGCTCTCTTTACTCGCGGGGAAACGCAGGTTCTTTCAATTGTCACGCTAGATACACCTTCGAAAGAACAGAT
>JAPLVI010000046.1 GCA_026397195.1 Candidatus Berkelbacteria bacterium
ATGAGACAATGAGGCTAGAGTGGGAAAACTCATAAAGACCGAATTATTAAATGATGACTTGAGGCGATATTATTTATGAATAGTATTAAAAAAAGGAATATGGCTAAATTTATTTTCGTTACTGGCGGAGTGCTCTCCGGCCTTGGCAAAGGGATAATTGCTGCATCAGTTGGTAATATCCTTAAACGTAGTGGTTTGAGTGTTTCAATTATGAAATTTGACCAGTACCTGAATGTCGATGCCGGGACATTAAACCCAACAGAACATGGTGAGGTTTTTGTTACTGATGATGGCGCCGAAACCGATCTTGACCTTGGACATTATGAGCGTTTTATCGATCGTAGTTTACCCCATGAAAGTTCAGTAATGTCCGGTCAAATTTTTCAAACGATTCTCGAGAATGAACGCCGCGGTGAGTATCTCGGAAAAACGATTCAAATGATTCCCCATGTTACGAATGAGGTTAAAAAAAGAATAGCCCTGTTAGCGAAAAAATCCGAAGCAGATATTATTATCGTTGAAGTTGGTGGCACTATTGGTGATTATGAGGGGGCCCATTTTCTGGAGGGCATTCGGCAGATGCGCCGAGATTTCGGTGTTGACAACACTTTATATCTTCATGCTGGCTTTTTGCCATATTTGGAGACAACGTGCGAATTAAAAACCAAACCTCTGCAGAACTCTATTCGCGATCTGGCGAGCTACGGAATACAGCCGGACATTGTTTTTTGCCGGGCGGATTATCCTATCTCCAAAAAAGAGCTAGGTAAAATCTCTCTTTTCTGTAGTATTGATAAGGATGGAGTGATTCCGCTTAAGACCTCAGACCAAGTTTACGAAGTTCCGTCTTTGCTTGAAAAATACAATCTTTCAAGAGTCATCGCTCGAAAATTAAATTTACACTTAAGAAAGCCTTCTTCTGAATGGCAGAAATTAGTAGAAAGAATCAAGAAACCAAAAAAACAAAAAGTTAAAATCGCCCTGGTTGGTAAATATATGGCTATGCGCGATACCTATATTTCGGTCATCGAAGCTCTAAAATCAGCTTGCTGGTGGAATCGACTGTAACTCCGAAGAATTTAATCCCAAAACGAAAAATCCAGTGATTCATCTAATGTCTGAGCAATCAAGGATCAAAGATAAAGGCGGCACGATGCGACTTGGAGTCTATAAATGCAAGCTCAATCCAAAATCAATTTCTTATCAGGCATACGGCAAAAGAATAATTTTCGAGCGCCATCGCCATCGGTTCGAATTTAATAATAAATACCGCAAAATTTTAGAAAAAGCCGGACTTAGAATTGTCGGTGTAAATCCAGAAAAAAATTTAGTTGAGATAATCGAGCTTAAGAATCACCCCTTCTTTGTCGGCAGTCAATTTCATCCAGAATTTAAATCCCGTCCCAACCGCCCGCATCCGCTTTTCCGGCAATTTATCAAAATTGCGAAAAAGCTTAGTGAACCAAACAGGGGATGGTTCTCTGGAAAGCACGGTTTTAGTAAGAATAATATAGAAATGAAGAGCAAATTAGGGACGGTTCTCAAAATATAGTAAAGACTAGCAATTAGTCATTGTTTTGTTAGCACTATGCTAAAACGAATTTTAACTCTCGAATTATTATATCTTTGGCGAGCGATGAAAAAAGAATAGGTATGAAAGAAAATGATAAAGAAAATTTGGAGCTCAAAGATGGCGAGGAAAAGTGGTTTATTCTGGAATTTAAAAATCTTCGTGATGAATTAAATGACCGGATTATTTTTTTGCATCGAACTATAAACTTAGCCATTGTTTTTTGGGTGATATTTCTCTTGGCTGTTTTTGCCCTGCTAATCTTTAATGCAAAAAAAGAATTAATTTATACTTTTCTTTTGCTAATCCCGATTGTGATGGATTTGTTGGCATTCAGCTATCAGACAAATCAGAATTCGCTTGAATCAATTCCCAAATATTTTCATGAAAAAATCAAGCCTCGCTTAGACAAAAAATATCAGAGCAATATTTTAGGCTGGGAAAAATTTTTCGCCCAAGAGAAATGGCCTTTCAGATTTGAAAGCATCACCAAAGTTTTTCCTTTTTTATTGCCATCCTTAATTCCTATTTATTTTTTAATAGCCAGATACCCGCTTGTGGAGTATCAAGTAATTATTGCCATTATTGATATTGTTCTTTTATTGGTTGTGCTAGAAAACTTCCGCTACAAATTGCGCCGAGTGAAATGAACTACCACCAGCTAAAGCTGGTGGTATCCTCGGACTGACGCTTAGGCTAAGTTCGTTACTCCTCCGCTCCCCAGCCCTTTCCGCGAAAAGAGCTGGGTCGCTATGGGCTGGCTTATAAGCCAGTAGTAATAATCCTCTTAAAATTAGACCCCAACCCCGATTAGATCATCAGACATTCTGCAGATTATGATATAATAATAAGCAGTAAATTATTGACATAAATTAAAAACTATGTAATAATATAAAAAATTTAATATGAGGATAAAAACCGATAAAATCCGAAGGTTATTAATCGAGGCACTGGTTTTTATTCTCATTTTTGAGTTCTCGCCGCTTTCATCTCTCTCTGTAGCCAAAGCCCAGGCACAAAGCGATATGCCGATGGTCCCGGCAAGCGGAAGCACTGAATGGCAATCTAAAAGAACAGCCAACTCCAAGACTTTTGTTAATGCCAATGGTTCGATAACGACCAAAATATATCCTTCTCCAATCCATTATTATAAGAATGGAATACTCTCAAAAGGCTGGGAAGAAATTGATAATAATCTTAAAATCTCTGATTCGCCGCTAGGACTTTTTGGAGAAAAATATTTGGTTAACGGAGCGAACAGTTTCCAGACAAGCTACAAAGATAACGCTTCCGGGGAATATTTCAAATTCAATATTGACGGTGCCGAAATTAATTTTTCTCTAAAAGAAACGAGAAACCCTGTTACCAGTGCCAAAACTCCCTTTGACCAAATTGCCTTAAAATCCGTTCTCGCCCGCTACCAGAAGAATAAGGTTACTTATAGCCAGATTAAACCGGGAGTAAATCTTACACAATACGTTTTAAGCGATCGCGTAAAAGAGGAAATAACACTCAATAGGTATCTTGAATCGAATGTATTAGTCTTAAGTTTTAGCGCTGATAATCTGACTTGGACAAAAATGAGTGATGGTCGGATTGTTTTTCGTGATATCAGGAACAATAAAAAAGTTTTCTCTTTTGATAAACCAGTAATGTATGACTCAAGAGGAGGCAGAAATAATATTGATAATATTTACTCCAGCGCGGTTAGCTACAAAATCGTAAAAAACGCAGATTATTACGATTTTATCATTACACCTGATAATAATTGGCTGAAAGACCCATCAAGAGTTTACCCTGTCATCATTGACCCGACGATTTATAACGGTGTGGCAGGTGACACTTATTCTGAAGAGGGATTTCCGACAACCAACACTTCTGATCAAAGGGCACTCTATACCGGCAGGGGAGACACCAAGCTTGGAATGAGAAGCTATATTGCTTATCAGCTGCCCGATATCGGTGGAGGCAGAATTTTATCCGCCCAAGCCGATGTCTATCAAT
>JAPLVI010000062.1 GCA_026397195.1 Candidatus Berkelbacteria bacterium
AGATGGCAAAGCCGAGAGCTAAAAACATAATTGAACCCCAGAAAACCAAAAAGAGTAAAAGTAAGTAACTGCCGACTATTTTAACGTGAAAAGCAAGCACCGCCACGCTAAGAATAACTAAAACCTGTAAAAGCGAGACAATAAGTCGTGTTGTTACCTGCGCACCAACGAACTGATAAGCTTTAATCGGTGTGACCAAAAGTCGGCGCATTACGCCAGTTTTTTTATAGGAAACAATGACAAAAAGAATAGAGAACAAACCCATCTGCATCAAAGCCATCGCCAAAATACCGGGAACAAGAAAATCGATGTATCTTAAATTAGCTCCGACAATCGTCTCTGTCTCTACGGCAAAGAGCGTCGGCTGTTTAGTAATTTGATGAGACATCCTATCCAAAACTTGATTGATAACCGTCACTCCCAATTGTCCCTGTTGGGCTTTGCCATTTGATAAATACATTTTTAAATTCTTGGTGGCCGGAGCCATCGGATTATAAGCAAAAGTCCCGGGGTCAATTTCCATTACTACATCTGTATCTCCCTTTTTGAGCTTATCTTTAGCTGAATCCAAATTATCATTTGTTGAAATATTTAAAGCATCAACTTTTTTTAGTCCCTCAATAAATTGTTGCGACTGCTCGTCCTTTTCTGCGTCATAAATCGTCAGCCGTGTCGACCCCATCTTGTCAAAATCAATCAAACCAAAAATAACCATAATCATTAAAGGCAGGAAAAGGGAAAAGAATAACGCCTGTCGGTTGCGGAAAAACATCTTAACCGAAGCAATGGACATTTTTATAAATTTTTTCATCAAAATGAATTATGAATAAAGTATTATGAATTATGTATACTAGCTAGATCTTTTGAACTTTTAATTAACCCATTTATCAGTTTGTGGACTATTATTGTTTCTTCTGACAATTCATTAAAATCTTTTTTATCAATATATTCTACGTCTCTTGCAATAAGCAGTTGGCTTTGTAGCTCTGTGACAGAACCCAGGGCAGTATAATAAAGGTTTTAGACCCCAAGGCCGGAGCCTCGGGGTCTACTCCCCCGGCGCGGAGGCCGGGGGTATTAAACCCTTTGTCGGCTCGCTCGCTCGGAAATGAAAAACATCCTTTTTCATTTCTCTCGCTCTGCTCGCCAATAAAAACGATTTTTATCATTATACGAAATACGGCTAAAACCTTCAGCAATATTTGAGGTAATAGAGATAGCTGATCGCCTTATTTGAGAGGTTAAAGCATAATCTTCTCTACGTGGAAACCTGTTGGTGGCCCTGTATATCTCTAAAACAAGATGATGGCCTCTTTTCCAGGCGTTTAAGTCAGTAAATGAGCGGATTTTTGTAGATACATTATTCATAATTCATAATACATAATTCATTATTCACGTAACTTCTTTCCTGTTAATTCCAAAAAGACGTCTTCTAGGGTTGGCTGAGAGACTTTTAAATCAAGAATATCAACATTATTCTCTTCAGCGCATTCAACCAACCGGTGCAATGATTTTTCTGCTTCTTTTGTTTCAATAACGACGCGATGGTCATTTTTTAAAAGTTTGCCCCTGCAAATCTTTTCAATGTCTATGTCAATTTTTTTGGTCACTCTAAATTCAATCCTTGAGGCAATGCCACTTGATTTAATCAAGCCCCGCGGCGTATCTAAGGCTATAATTTTGCCTCTGTCCATAATGGCAATGCGGTCACAAAGCTTTTCCGCTTCTTCCATATAATGAGTAGTTAAAACTAAAGTCTGGCCTTTTTTCTGGATGCGGCTTATCAGCTGCCAGACGCTGCGGCGCGCCTGCGGGTCAAGGCCGGTAGTCGGCTCATCCAAAAAGATGACCTTGGGATTATTGACAAGCGCCGAGGCGATAGAAAGACGCTGCTGCTGCCCACCAGATAACTGCGTGGCATATGATTTTTTCTTTGGCGTAAGCATTACATCTTTGATTAAACTGTCGACATCAATCGGGTTTGAATAAAGGTCGGCAAAAAGCTGTAAAATCTCCTTTACGGTCAGAAATTCAAGAAATGCGGTCGCCTGAAGCTGAACACCAATTATTTCCTTGATATGCTCACGGTCTTTTTTTATTGATAGTTTGTCAATAAAAGCGACTCCTTTGGTTGGCTTTCTTAAGCCCTCTAAAATTTCAAGAGTCGTTGTTTTGCCCGCGCCATTAGGGCCCAAAATACCAAAAGTTTCTCCTTGTTTTACCTCAAAGGAGATATTATCAACCGCTTTTAAACCGTTATATTTTTTAGTTAGATTTTTAACTTTAATGATTGGCATGGTCAACGAGTATTATGAATTATGAATAATGTATTATGTATATGTATTAAACACACTCAAAGATTATAGCATACGTGTCAAAAAATAAAAGACCGGAGGCCAGACCGCAAGTGTGACTTGGCTGCGGAATGGCCTCCGGAGAGTTACGGCCTTCAGGCCGCGGGAGCGTATGGCCTCCAGTGCTCCTCAGGGCCAGTGTATCCATTATCTGTGTCGAGATGAACATGCGTTACCCACGCATTCGAGCACCGGTTGAGGTTGATGTCGTGGCTGGATGTCGCCTTATGTGCTTGTTCCTGGATCGACTCAGCCAGCATGGTTTTGGTCGACGAGACCCCGCTCCAAAACTGATGTGGCGAGACCCAATCCCCACGAGGGACAACCACTGCCTTGACATGAACTTTGCCCCCGTTGTCACAGGGAGCATTGAAGTTGAGGACTTCGAGCCCGTCAACAAAGTGCTCAAAGCCCAGAGCCTTGATCCACCAGCCGAAGTAGGCAGGTCCATGGCGCTTCCACTGGTCGACCCAGACGACGTTTCCGCAGCTCACTACCCACCCCTGCAGAGGAGTCTCGCTGGCAGCTGCTGCTGGGTTGGACCGGAAGGCAAGGATCATAGGTGTGAACCACACCATGATCGCGATGGTTGTCGTCCAACCAACCCAGATGGTCACGGCAGGATTGTTCGCCAGTCCAGTGACCACCCATGCAAAGACGAAGATCCCAGTTATCCCAAATTCCGCTTCGGGCCAGCACCAGGGATACCTGATTCTCACGCGAGGCGCGCCGATCGTGCTCGCGCTACGCACGATCGCCCATGTCACAAACACAACGACTGCGAGTGTCATCATGGCAAACACTGGGTGCATCATCAGACTCGTCTCCTGTCTACCGGCTTTTTCTTGGGCATGGCCCGCCGGCAGAAATATGGGGTACAAACTACTGACCAGACATTAACATAAAATATAACTTAAGTCAACTTGTCAAGAGGTCCAGGGAGGAAGTAAAATGAAAAAGGTCATCATTATTAAATTGATTGAAAATTGTAAATTGTTAATTGAAAATTGACTTTATGCCTATACCTTGGTTGATGGATTACTGGGATAAAATGGCGGATAAAACTCTGCCTTATTTAGTCGACCGGAGAGTTGCCGTCCAGCAAAATTTTGACGGCAAGATTTTGTATCGCCGCCATATGCTTAAAAGCAAACGCTGGATTCATATTAAAGAGAAAAAAGACATGATGTTTTGGGCGAAATTGCATACTTTCTCTTTTCATTCTCATCTCGAAGGCGAAGAAACAACCTTCTTTGCCATGGATATAGACAAGAGGAGCAAGAAAATGGATTTTGAGTGCATGAAGATAGCCGCGCATGAAATGGCCAAAATTATAGAAGAAAACGGGATTAATTTTATCTGTAAATTCTCTGGTGGGAATGGATGGCACTTTTTCTGGGCATTCAAGAACTCAGATATAAAAGGACTAAAAATATTTGAGGTGGAACAAAAAATTATTTCGCGTTTGACCGCCCTTTTAGAGGACAAAATCCAGCGCTCGGATTTAAAAAAACAATTCTACAAATACATCAAAAAGGGCGACCCTATTTTTATCGTTAACTCCCAGGACAAAGACCACCCCGATTCAATTCTAATTGATGAGCTGATTTTGAAAAGAAGGGGAGTGATAAGATCGCTCTGGTCAGTTCATCCGGCAACCAACTGGATCTCACGACCCGTGGAAACAAAAGATATTTTGAACTTTAACCCTAAAACTTCTGCCACGGCTAAAGCCACTATGGCCATTAAAAAAGACTATCCCATTTGCTTTAATAAAATAGGGGACATCAACAAAAAATTAGAACTCTAAAATTTAGTAAATATTTATACTTATTAAGCACAATGATGAGGTGCGTTTATCATACGACCGTATAAAAAACACACTTTTTTATAAAAATTCATATAAAAACAAAGAACGACCCGGGGTCAGATGAAGAAAAGCTTGATCTCGCACGAGGCGAGACCATCTTCATCGACCACCGGGTCGTTTCGTGTCACTTGGTTCTCCCGAAGGAGATTCGGGCAAGCCCTTGCAGGCGGCTCAAGGATGCCAAGCGCACCCTTATCCCTTCCCGTCGTGAGGCGGGATCAGCCCGGGATCAGGCCGACAGGCTAGGCGGGTTGGGCTGCCCCGTCTCTCTCGAACTGGGCCATCACCCATTGATGATCACGCTCAGCCCAGGCCCGAAGGTCGAACTTCTCCATCTTGTAGATCGTCATTGCTCTGTGACGGGGGTGGAATGACCATACGCTAACCACCACGCACTCCAACACCCCTTCGAGGTGTGCAATCTGGCGACCAATCGAGTCGGCGGCTCCGTCAGAGCCCCGGAGTTGGACAATCCTGTCCCCGTCGAGGATCGCCCATACGACCTCATTCGTCTCTCCCCTTGGCTCCCTCGCCAGAAGGTTTTCGTCAACCTTCTTGATCCTGATGTCGTGGTCGCCGTCGTAGAGGTCGATCTCTACGACGCCGTACTTCTCTCTCGACTCCCCATCTACGTGGCCGTCGTACCCTCTCCCCCTCATCCAAGACTGCTTCATCTGAGAGAGGAAGGGGAACTCCCTCTCCAAGTCTCGCTTGATTTCCCTGGTTGCCTTCACCGAAGGTCAACCCCTTTCTGTGTGGACACCGTCCACAGTGTTGCGGTTTTTCACATATTTGGTAACCCGGTTTTCTCCGGAACATCTTGCGCCTCTTTGCGCACCGCTTACGTAAAGAGGTTAGTCGTCAGCACGGCTGGCTGAAGCCGTCGTGTCATCCCGAACTTGATTCGGGATCCATTATAGATTCCTGCTTTTGCAGGAACGACAAGCTCCAATCAGTCGTGCTAACCATATTGTTAAAGATCATCAGGTTCAAACAAGCCCATTTTATCACATTTAGTTGTTTTCGTCAAGACTTGAACTAATTAATTATTAACTCTATAATACAGGCAGCGTATTCTACGAAGTTTAATCAACACGTATGGCAAGAAGAGAAACAAAAAAAGAAAAAGACGTCAAGATTGAATTTATTAAGAAAGTATCCACGCTTTTGGCAGCGGGATTCGGTTTAGTGGCAGCACTTGCCTGGAATGATGCCATTCAATCTCTCTTTAAATTAATTCCGATAAAAGGCACCGAAGTCTGGGCGAAATTCTTTTATGCTTTCTTTATTACTATTATTATCGTACTTGTCGTTTACTATTTTAATAAAGTGGGCGAATTTGCTATCCATGAAATTGAATTATCTAAAGCTAGAATGTCAGAACGTGCTCGAGAACGAACCACAAAGAAAAGATAAGAATTAAATGCTAATCCGATGCAAATTTTTATGCTAATCAATGCTAATATTCGCATAAATTCGCATCGTAATTCGAATCGGATTAGTATTAAATGATAATTATGACCGATCAAATGAATTCCAAGCCTATCCCACCGGCAGGCGGAACAAACAATGAGGGTGAAATCAAATTCTGCAAGATTTGCGGTGAAGAGTTGACCGAAACTAACCATTCCAAAGAAAAAAAAGACGTTTGTCTCGACTGTGAAGGAAAAGGGAATGATGCAACCGAAGACCATACCCAGAAAAACGCCAACCAGGATGGGGTTGATAGCGCTAGCGCTTTATAGGTTGTCATTTCGAGCCGCAGGCGAGAAATCCTACGCAAATCTAAAATGACAAAAAAAATGCAAAAATATGACGTTATTATTATTGGTGCTGGTGCAGCCGGTCTGACGGCTGCCATCTACACTGCCAGACGCGAACTTAAAACACTCGTTCTTTCAATGAATCTCGGAGGACAGGCGGCTCTGGCATCTGAAATCGAAAACTACCCGGGCTCGGATAGTAAATCTGGGGTTGAATTAATGAAAAAATTCGCCGAACAAGCGGAAAAATTCGGGGCAGAGATTGTCTTTGACCTGGCAAAAAAGATTGAAAAAAAAGACATGGCGTTTAATATACAAAGTGAAAGAAATAAATATGAAGCTAAGGCAGTAATTCTAGCTCTAGGCAAAACACCGCGCCAACTTAATGTACCGGGAGAAGGAAAGTTTCATGGTAAGGGAGTTGTTTACTGCGCCACTTGTGATGCACCTTTATTCAAGGGTAAAGTTGTCGCTGTTGTCGGAGGAGGTAACTCCTCCTTTGATGCCGCACTCTTACTTACTCAGATCGCCAAGAAAGTATATCTTATTCATCGCAGGGATGAATTCAGAGCAGAGGAATATCGTGTCGAAAAATTGAAGAAAGCAAAAAACGCCGAGTTTTTGCTCAATTCTGAGATTAAAGACTTAAAAGGGGATGACTTTTTAAAAAGTGCTGTTATTATCAATAATAAAACCAATAAAGAATTAGAAATTGAAATTGAGGGATTATTTGTTGAGATTGGCTATGAAGTCGAACCGACTTTATTCAAAGATTTAGTTGATATCGACGAATTGAATCAAATTAAGACTTTAAATTGCGGGCAGACATCTACTCCGGGCGTTTTTGCCGCCGGTGATGTCTCCGATATTCCTTATAAACAGATTGTAATTTCCGCGGGAGCGGGAGCTAAAGCAGCGCTCTGCGCATACGATTACATCAATAAAAATAAGAAATAAAAAGAAAGGACTAATATTTTTTATGGAAGAAAAAAAACAAAAATTAATCAGAATAGTGGGTACGATAGTCGTTCTGGCACTGGTTATTGGCGGAGTCTATCTTTTGGTGCGCAAGGACTCACAAAATCGCAACAACTTAAGCCCTTCGCCTTCAACTCAACAGTCAGCCACTCTTTCTGTCCGCGATGATGATTGGATTAAAGGCAAGAAAGATGCCAAAGTCGTCATCATTGAGTATTCCGACTTTCAATGTCCGGCTTGCGGCTATGCCTCCACAAGTTTAGATGAAGTTTACACGACATATCCCAATGATGTGGCTCTTGTTTATCGTCATTTTCCGCTTTCACAGCATCAATTTGCTTTTGAAGCAGCTGTCGCTTCTGAAGTCGCGGGGGAGACGGGTAAGTTCTGGGAAGTGCATGACCAGCTCTTTGCCAATCAAGATAAACTTTCACATGAGGAAATTTTAAATATTGCTGTGGCTCTCGGTTTCGATCGAACTGATTTTGAAAAAAAGATGAATGATAAGAAATACAAAGACGCTGTTTACAAAGACCAAATGGAAAGTGAGGATTTGAAGCTTGATCATACTCCGACTCTCTTCATTAATGGAGCCGAATATACGGGTAATCTCGATATTGCTTCAATCACCGCCGAAGTAAAAAAGTATCTCTAATTTAAAAATATGGCTCAAAAATTGAATCCTTTTATGGGTCTCAAGGAGGAGATTGATAAGGCAGCAAAAATTTTAAATCTTGATTCAAAGATAGTTCGTAGGTTAGAAACCCCCGAAAGAATTATCTCAACCATTTTGAATTTTAAAGGAAAAAAAATCAAAGGATATCGAGTGCAATATAATTCTGCCCTTGGCCCCTATAAAGGAGGATTGCGCTATCACCCGGCTGTTAATCTAGACGAAGTTAAGGCATTGGCCGGTTGGATGACGTTTAAATGTGCACTCGCCGGCATTCCTTATGGGGGAAGCAAGGGAGGAGTCGCTGTTGATCCTAAGGTTTTAGATGATAGCGATTTAGAAAAGATAACTAGAGCTTTCACTAGAAAAATCGCCAAATATATCGGACCGGAAACTGATATTCCTGCTCCTGATGTTGGAACATCTCCTCAAATTATGGCCTGGCTATATGATGAATATTCAAAAATTTCTGGCTTTAATGTCCCGGCAGTCGTTACCTCAAAACCGGTTGAGTTGGGGGGATTGAGGATTCGAGATGAAGCCACAGGCCTAGGCGGCAAAATGATTCTTGATAATTTAATAAAAAAATTAAATCTTAAAAGTACAGGGCTTTCTATTGCTATTCAGGGATTTGGTAATGTCGGCGCGCATATGGCGGACCAGGTTTATCACGACCGTCATGAACCTGTCCCCGCCAATGGCGGGGCATCAGGGCAGGTTCGCAGGCAAAGTGGCGGCTCCGCCGCATTAATCCCTGGTTCTCATTCCCGCCAAAGGCGGGATATTCGAACCAAACCCTATAAAATTATTGCTATCTCTGATTCAACCGGCGGAATCTTGAATCCGCGCGGTATTGATCCGCATCAGGCAGAAGAATGGAAAATGAGTACAGGAAGTGTGGTCGGACTTAAAGGAACAAAAACAATAACTAACGAAG
>JAPLVI010000065.1 GCA_026397195.1 Candidatus Berkelbacteria bacterium
AAGAGCAATTAATAGCTATAAAGCAAAATGCACCTAAAGAACTAGAGGATGACATAAATAAAGCGATCCAAAAAGCGACCGATATTATCAATATGAAATGTGACTAACTGATATATTGTTCCTTATAGTCTCATAGCACTCAAAAACCCCACTAAAAAGGAGGGGTTTTTGATTATTTCTGGCAAATTTAGAGGCCTTTAGGCCGAATAAGCCAGCCCGTAGCGAGCCGGGCGAACGGAGGACAATAACAAGCCGAGCCGCAAGCCGGGCGAGGCTTTATTTAGACAAAAAAGAGGCCAAAGGCTTCAATATTAGTGGTCAATGCAGGATTCGAACCTGCGACCTCATGAATGTGAATCATGCGCTCTAACCAGCTGAGCTAATTGACCATAATGGGCGATACTGGATTTGAACTGCTCGCCCTTCGGGGCTGCGCTCCATAGGGGCTTCCGCCCTCTGGTCTTCCCCAGCCCTTTCCGCGAAAAGAGCTAGGTCAGGTCACCCCGAGCGGGGAAAATACTTTTCCCCGACCCCCTTTGGGTTCAAATCATTTAATGGGCGATACTGGATTTGAACCAGTGACCTCAGCGATGTCAACGCTGCGCTCTAACCCCTGAGCTAACCGCCCCCTAGAAAGACAATTTACCGCAAACATCCTAAAAGTCAAATTTCCCAGTTTCAAGATAATCCCTTATTTTTACTTCAAGAATTTTAACCGCTTCGCGACTGCCATCATTGGTGTTAATTACCAAATCGGCATATTTCTGCATCGGAATTATGTAGTGTTCCTGACGCGGTTTAACCACCTCTAAATACCACTCAATTGCTTTGGCAATTGTCTCTACGCTCTGGCCACGTTCTTTAATATCACGTAAAAGCCTTCTCGAAAGTCGGACATCGCCGTCAGAGTGCAAAAACACCTTATAATCCATCAAGTCGCGCAGTTCTTTGACATTAAAAGTAAAAATACCTTCAATAATGACGACGGTTGCCGGATCGACTTTTATCTCTTCTTTAAGCCGGCTGTGGGTCTTAAAATCATAAACGGGCAAAGAAACGCTTTCGCCATTGATTAGCTTTTTAATGTCGCTGGCCATCTCCTTATTGTCAAAAGCTTCAGGCTCATCGTAAATGGCGCGGTCCCAACGTTCTTTTTTAAGCCGTTCGAGCACTTTGTAGTAGTTATCCTGGGAAATTACGACGATTTTATCGCCAAAAATCTTCTTTAATTCATCGATGACAAAGGTTTTGCCGGCGCCAGAACCGCCGGTGATACCAACAACAAAGGGGCAAGGTTTCATATAAAATTTTTAAACTTATTTATTCCATTCTATCACAAAAAAGAAAAACGAGCCCTTTGGACCTTGTGCGGGTGCAGAGTGCACCAGGTCTTTGGGGCTCGGGGTGTTCAACCCGGGTTCTGTTGGTAGCCGGGACTGTCATGCTGCCGCCAGGGAGACGCGGATCTCGTCGGCCATCTCGGGCTTGACGAGCCCGGTTTCACGGTAGAAGTCGATGAGACCAAGCAGGGTGAAGACCGAATGGAGCCGAATCCCCAGCTGCTCAAGCTGTTGCAGGCCTCCCTGCTCGCGGTCGACAACGACCCCTACATCTTTGACGACCAGCTTGTTCCTGCGCAGGATGTCGGTGGCTTCAACCT
>JAPLVI010000174.1 GCA_026397195.1 Candidatus Berkelbacteria bacterium
CTAGGCGAAAGTAAAATCAAAAATTCGGATGCAAATTGAAGATGAAATGAAGTAGGAAAAACCCCTGCTACAAATTTGTTTTTGTAGTAATTTAGTGTGCTTTAAATAGTAAAAACAATATTTATATAAGAAGGTGGTTTATATGCAGGCGAGCAGGCGGAAGCAATTTTCGCGGGCTAAAAAATCAGCCCCACTTCCCGATTTAGTTGAGCTACAAAAATCGTCATATAATTGGTTCTTGGGTGAGGGACTGCGCGAATTATTTGATGAAATTACACCGGTTGAAGATTTTACTGGTAAAAAATATGAGCTCAAGTTCGGAAAATTCTTTTTTGAAGAACCAGTTATTTCTGAAACTGAAGCTAGGGAAAACAACTTAACCTACAAAACCCCCCTTCGGGTGAAAATCAAACTGATAAACAAAGAAAATGGAGAAGTAAAAGAGCAGGAAGTCTTTCTGGGCGACTTTCCGATGATGACTGAACGCGGTACATTTATTATTAACGGTGTTGAAAGAGTAGTTGTTTCCCAGATTGTCCGTTCTTATGGTGTTATTTTTATTGCTATTGACCAGCAAATGAGACGATTATTTGGATCTAAGATAATTCCTAATCGTGGTGCTTGGCTAGAAATTGAAACTAATTCTAAAGATGTCGTGACCGTGAAAATTGATAGAAAAAGGAAGATTCCAGTTTCGGCTTTTCTCAAAGCCTTTGGCTATACCGAAAAACAGATTATTGATTTATTGCAAGATGTTAATACTGATCCCGAGCATGATTATCTCAAAAGCACTCTAGAAAAAGATAATACTAGAACTGCAGATGAAGCGGTGGTTGAGGTTTATAAAAAGATGCGTCCAGGTGATTTAACCAATCCTGAAAATGCACGCGCCTTTCTTGAGACAACCTTTTTTACTCTAAAAAGATATGATTTGAGCCCAGTTGGTAGATATAAAATCAACAAACGGTTAGGCATTGAAGTTCCCAATAATCTAAAAAATCGAGTGCTTCGAATCGAGGATTTTGCTCTTATTGTCAAAGAAGTAATTAGGCTAAACTGTGACCCAAAAGGAAAAGCTGATGATATTGATTCTCTTTCTTGTCGTCGCATTCGTGCCGTGGGTGAGCTGGTGCAAAATAAGGTTAGAGTAGGTCTTCTGCGCATGGAGAGAATTATTAAAGACAGAATGTCAGTTATTGATGCAGTAACTATTACCCCTGCCCTCTTAATTAATGCCCGACCGGTAATTGCCGTTTTGCAGGAATTTTTCGCCTCTTCACAACTTTCTCAGTTTATGAATCAGACAAATCCTCTGTCTGAACTTGAGCATAAAAGAACTATTTCTGCTACTGGTCCAGGTGGGTTATCTCGAGAGCGAGCTGGCTTTGAAGTTCGTGATGTCCATCCCACTCACTATGGTCGACTTTGTCCGATTGAATCTCCCGAGGGCCCAAATATTGGTCTTGTATCATATATTGCCTGTTATGCCAGAGTTAATAAATATGGTTTTATTGAAACGCCTTATTATGTGGTTGACCATTCGGAGAAAATATCCAAAGTATCCGATAAAATTGTATATCTCGCTGCTGATACGGAGCAGAGACACAACATTATGCCAACTAGCGGCGAAACTAATGAAAATCATGAATTAACAGGTCATGAGTATTTAGTTAGACGAGCTGGTAAGCCAGCTTGGGTTGAGGCAAAAGATGTTGAATACGCCGATGTTTCAGCCAAGCAGATTGTTTCGATAACAACCGCTCTCATTCCATTCCTTGAAAATACTGACGCTGCTCGTGCCATGATGGGTTCAAATATGCAACGTCAGGCAGTTTCACTCGTTAATTCCCAATCACCCATTATTGGCACCGGGGTTGAAGTAGAGGCGGCTAAAGATTCAGGTCAGGTCGTTATTGCCCAAGCCGATGGCAAAGTCATTGAAGTTGATAATCAGAAAATTGTGGTTAGAGAAACACGCGCCCGACTTAGAGAATATACGTTGGAAGGATTTGTTCGCTCCAACCAGGCGACCTGTATGCATCAACGTCCAATCGTTCAAGAAGGAGATAGAATTAAAAAAGGTGAAATTATTGCTGATAGTTTAGCAACGGAGAATGGTGAAATTGCCCTCGGACAAAACATTCTTGTCGCTTTTATGAGTTTTGCGGGCGCGAATTTCGAAGATGCAATTATTATTTCAGAAAAATTAGTGCGCGATGACCGTTATACCTCGATTCATATTGAAAAATATTCCGTTGAGGTTCGTG
>JAPLVI010000182.1 GCA_026397195.1 Candidatus Berkelbacteria bacterium
TGTTTGGCTAAATAAATAAAATTCAACATACGGCTGTTGGGTTTTACTGGCTCTAACCGGTCCGTAACCGCCAAAATAAGCCGCAGCTGATACGCCCGATTCATTTAAGTTTTGAGTTTGAATACTATTAAAATCGCCCGGAGTTAAAACTATTCCCCAATCTGTTATGCTCTTAACTTTTTTAATAACATTAAAACTCTCACCTGAGCCGGTAGTCTGATATAAGATTGCCTGCTTTTGATCTTTTTGCAAAATTATTACGGCGTTCGCGATAAATGAACCAGTTTCCAGTAATCCGGTAGAATTAATCGAATATCTCTCCGGCACAATATTACCCTTGGGGCTACAGCCCGATAAGCTCATTCCGGGGCAAGATAAAAGTATTATTTCATCCATCAAATTATTGCTGGCATTAAAATTTATACTGCCGTTGGCCAATCTGGCTTGAGTTGAAATCTCGGACAAAATCGTTCGTCCGTTTTGAGCCACTCGCCTGGTCTCGTGAAGACGATTATTGTAGCCGGCAGCCCAAGAAAATGTCCCGACGGTAATTATCATAATCCCAACAAAAATAGCCGAAGCGATTAGAATCTCCAATAAAGTGAAACCTTTTTTATTATGTAACTTTTTCATTTAATTTCCTTGAGTATAAGCTCTCTTCATTCTGTCATTCTCGTGAAAACGAGAATCTACTAATAGTCAATTACTATTTGTGGATCCCCGGGTCATGGCGTTGCCTGCCCGAGGATGACAAGGTAAGAAATAAAAACATCGACTCGAATGGGGGCTAAAAGACAAATCTGCTGTTGGTCATCTTCTCCTCAATTGCAACATTATGGGCTTGATTGGCCGGCCAATTAACATTAACTTTAACGATTATTCCGTTTGAACCACCGTTGCTAACATCTATCGGTTTGGTCAAAAGATCTGTGCCAACACTAGCAAAAGTAATTTTTCTAATAAAACTGACTCCTCCGATAATATCTGATGTTGAAGTTTCTGATAAATAAAAACGACTTGAATCTTTATCGTAGGCAATATAATAAGTTCTGTCGGTTCTAAAAGAATTTGTTAGATTTGGTCCGACCATCGTCTTCCAATTAGTTGTTGGATTTTTGTCAATTTGATTTGTGTCGCGAATCTGACGGACAATTTCCATCCCCTCTTGCGCCAGACCTGTTGCTTGCGCTCGCTCTTGGACATAAGCTGAATTATTTATCGCATTTCTGGCTAGCAATACCAACGCTCCAAGAATAATTATAATAATGACGCCAGCTAAAAGAACTTCCAGCAATCCAAAAGCTTTTTTTCTTTTTTTAATATAAATAATCATAATCTGGTTACGGTAACTTTATAATTAGAAAAATCCATTTTTATCTGATATTTTGTTGCCGTTTTAGTCGAACTGATTTCCTTTGTTAGTGAGGTTAACGAAGCTCCAGATCTTAAATTTTTGCAATTTGAAATATTTGGACTCTTTAATTCACATTGGATGTTATCACCGAGAATATTTGAGTCGCCTGCAGGACTGTTTAGATTCATATTATCCGCCAAAGTTATTGAATCGATTACTCCCGATGTACAGTTTTCGTTTGTATCACTTGTGCTGATACAGACAATTTTGGAAGAATTTGTAATGTAAAAATAAATTGAGCTTACTCCGGTTGGCGGACTTTGCGACAAGGAATAAGCTTTTTCTAACATCGATTGAATTTCCTCCGCTTTGGAGGCAATGTCATTATTGGCGGAATATTGATTAAAACTTGGAACCGCCAAAACGACCATAATAAGAATTATGGCGATGACTATCAGTAGTTCGATAAGCGTAAAGCCACGCTTCCTCACTACAGGTAGTTCGATAAGCGTGAAAGCCCTTTGACTTTGCTTTAGATTTGCAACACGCTTCCTCACTACAACTAATTTAATT
>JAPLVI010000124.1 GCA_026397195.1 Candidatus Berkelbacteria bacterium
CCGCTCATACTAAAGTCCAAATCGGCAAAGAAACTACAAGAGGACTCGGCTCCGGGGCAAATCCTGAAACTGGCAAAAGGGCACTGGAGGAAAACAAAGAAGAAGTTTATGAAGCACTCAAAGATTCGGATATGGTTTTTATTACCGCCGGAATGGGTGGTGGCACGGGTTCCGGAGGATTATCGGGGGTAGCAGCTATCGCCAAAGAGCTGGGGGCATTAACCATCGCTGTTGTCACTAAACCATTTACCTTTGAAGGAAACTTACGCCGCAAACAAGCGGAAGAGGGGATTGCTGAAACCGAAGGCAATGTCGACACCTTAATTGTCATTCCCAATGACCGACTTTTACAAGTAATTGATAAAAAGACAACTTTATTTGATGCATTTTCTGTGGTTGACGATGTTCTGCGTCAAGGTATTCAAGGTATTTCCGACCTCATTACCTTGCACGGTATTATCAATGTTGATTTTGCTGATGTTAAAACAATTATGAAAGACGCGGGCACGGCATTGATGGGTATTGGTCGTGCTTCGGGAGACAACCGAGCGATTGAAGCAGCTCGAGCGGCAATCGATTCCCCCTTATTGGAACTTTCAATTGACGGGGCAAAAGGAATTCTCTTTAATATCACTGGCTCATCTGACCTTTCGATGTATGAAATTGATGAAGCTGCCAAAGCAATCACTGAAGCGGCCGATCCTTCTGCCAATATTATTTTCGGTGCAATGGTTGATGAAGCGATGTCGAGCGAAGTTAAAATTACCGTCATTGCTACCGGCTTTGATCAGGGCTTAAGGAAAAAGAAAGAAAAAGAACAAGAGTCAAAACCTGTCTTGGGTCTAGGAGGACTGCCGCCAATCACTCCCGGGCAAGAAGAAGATGGATTCGATGAACAAATCCCTTCTCCAGTACCCGGCGGACTCAACGATTCAGAAGAGCAAGCCGACATGGAAGTCCCAGCCTTTATTAGACGAAAGTTGAAATAGATTGTAATAAAAGAACCCGGATATATCGGGTTTTTTTATTTAAACTGTGGAAAGTAGTAATTACGCTTGCCTAAAAATTAATCGAGATTCGCACTCTTAAGCCAATTTGGGGTATTAGTTTATTTGCTTTTGTTGACCACTATATAAAGTGGTAAAATGGTCTTAGTTGTGCAATATATTGAGTTAACTACTATATCCTGGGGTCTAGATGCAGTGTCCAAATTGTAAAAAATGTGAGACACAAGTTATTGATTCGCGACTTTCAGATGAAAACACCGTCAGAAGAAGGAGGGAGTGTTCTTGCTGTCGTTTTCGCTTTACTACTTTTGAGAGGATTGAACCAGCGCGAGCGGTGGTTATTAAGAAGGACGGCCGTGAAGAGCCCTTTGCTAAAGAAAAAATCGAGGATGGCATCAGGCGGGCAGCCAAAAATACGCAAGTTACTGAAGCTGATGTAACATGCATAGCGAGTGAAGTAGAACAAGAGGTTTTTCAGTCTGGTGAAGACAAAATAACCAGCCGTGAGATAGGCAATCTCATTATTCAAAAATTAAAAGATATTGATGAAGTAGCATATTTACGTTTTGCTTCAGTCTATAAAGAATTTTCTGATATTGAAACTTTTGAAAAAGAAATAAGCAAACTTAGATGAACCTGTCCCCGCAAACAGCAGGAAATCAGGGCAGGTTCGTTGGTAAAGTTGCAGCTCCGCTGCATTAATATACCCCCAATAAAAAGGAGGAAGAAGTGGCAACCCGAGAACTTAATTTCAAAACCAAAGAAAAACCAAAAGTAAATCTTTCAGAAAATGCAGTCAAGGTTTTAGAAAAAAGATACTTACGTAAAGATGATGATGGCAATGTCATTGAGACACCTTATCAGATGTTTGAGCGCGTTGCCAACCATTTGGCTTCGGTCGAAGATAAGTTTGGAACGTCAGCCGAACATAAAGAAAAAATTAGAGATGCATTTTTAGAGATAATGGCAAGTGTCGAATATCTACCTAATTCACCAACCTTTACTGGTGCTGGTACGCGCTTGGGGCAATTAGCGGCTTGTTTTGTTCTTCCAATTGAAGACGACATGGAATCGATTTTAAGGACACAGTTACAAATGGGCATGGTCCATAAATCAGGCGGCGGAACTGGTTTTTCTTTCTCACGACTCCGTCCGGTCAATGATTTTGTCCGTTCCACCGGCGGTGTCTCTTGCGGACCACTGGGCTTTATGCAGATGTATAACGATACCACCGAGCAAATCAAACAGGGAGGAACACGTCGCGGAGCCAATATGGGGATTTTAAATGTCCACCACACTGATATTGTCCGCTTTATTGAATATAAAAATATAGAAGGCAAACTCAATAATTTTAATATCTCGGTCGCACTGACCGATGAATTTATGCAGGCAGTCAAAAATAATGCAAAATATCCACTTATTAATCCCAATGGCAATAAATTTGTTAAAAAAATCCGCGCGCGCACCGTTTTCAAAAAAATTATCAATGGCGCTTGGAAAAATGGCGAGCCAGGAATAATTTTTATTGACCGAATCAACAAATATAATCCCACGCCTGCACTTGGGGCTATTGAATCAACCAATCCCTGTGGCGAACAACCACTCTTGCCTTATGAATCTTGTAACCTTGGTTCAATTAATCTTTCGCACGTTATAACCAAGGACCCGTCGCGGCTCGGCGGTCGCGCCGAGACGGGTAAAAAAGTAGATTTCAAGAGACTAGAATATATTATCAGGGTGGCGGTAAGACTTATGGATAATACGATTGAAATTAATAAATATCCTTTTACTGAAATTAAAGAGATGACTAGAAAAACTCGTAAAATTGGCCTGGGGGTAATGGGCTTTGCTGATATGCTTTTGAGACTTGGAGTTCCTTATAATTCAGATGAGGCGCTTAAGCTTGCCGAAAAAATTATGAAGTTTGTCAACGAGAAAGCGCTATACTATTCGCAACGACTTACCAAAAAACGCGGACCATTCCCAACCTATAATCAATCAATTTATGCCAAGATGAATATCGCCCCGCCGCGCAATGCCACCCGCACTACCATCGCCCCGACTGGCACATTGTCAATTATTGCTCATTGTTCCTCGGGGATTGAGCCGATTTTTGCCTTTGTTTATAAGAAAAATATCCTTGATGGTGATGGTATCCTAGAATATAATCCTTATTTTCTTGAAGTGGCTAAAAAATACGGCTTTTATTCCAAGGGGTTGATGAAAAAAGTATCCGAATCTGGTTCGATTCAAGATTTTGAAGAAATTCCTAAAGAAATTAAACGCGTCTTTGTTACTGCTCGAGACATTACTCCCGAGTGGCATGTTAAAATGCAGGCTGCCTTTCAGAAATATACTGATAACGCTGTCTCTAAAACAATTAATTTTCCTAATTCAGCCACCAAAAAGGATGTTAAAAATTCATATCTTTTAGCCTACAATTTAGACTGCAAGGGACTGACAGTCTATCGCGAAGGCTCAAGAAATATCGAAGTACTTACTACTGTTTCAGAAAAAGATAGCAAGTATGGAAAAAAAGAACAGCAAGAAAAAGAAGGGAGGCTAGCCAGGGGCTTGCCGGCACTTAAAATTCATCCTCGTAAACGTCCGGCGGTCGTTACTGGTTATACTTACAAAATTGGCACCTCCTATGGCAATCTTTATGTGACAATTAATGAAGATGAAAAGGGATATCCTTTTGAAATTTTTACTCATATGGGTAAAGCCGGCGGATTTTTTGCTGCTAAAGCTGAGGCTATTTCTCGTCTTGTCTCCTTGGCGCTACGTTCCGGTGTTGATATTAAAGAAGTGATTGATCAATTAAAGGGTATTCGTGATCCTTCGCCGACTTGGGGAGATGAAGGACTTGTCTTGAGCCTGCCTGATGCTATCGGCAAAATTCTAAGTAAACATTTAAGGCAGCAAACAGGCCAGATGGAACTTGGCTATCAAGAGGAAACAAGGCCGAGCCAAGAAAAATTAACTGAAAATGGGAACAGCCTTTTCGCCGCAGAGATTGCCGAGAATAAAGCTTCAATTGCCGATCTAGGTCATGCACCAGCCTGTCCGGAATGCGGCGCAATGCTTGAGATGGGTGAAGGGTGTCTCAAGTGTCCGTCGTGCGGATTTTCCAGATGCGGATAGAAAATCCCTGAAACTCTAAATCCAAAATCCTAAATTCTAAACAATATTAAATGACTAAAATCCAAAATCTAAAAAATCGTTTTAAACATTTGAATTTATAATTTTGAATTTATTTAGGATTTAGAGTTTAGAGTTTTGAATTTAAGTTTACATATGGGGCAAATACATGTTTACACAGGAAACGGCAAGGGGAAAACAACCGCCGCATTTGGCCTGGCTATTCGTGCTTTAGGTAGAGGTAAAAAGGTGGCTATTAT
>JAPLVI010000169.1 GCA_026397195.1 Candidatus Berkelbacteria bacterium
ATTACGGGGATATCGTTATTAGCCCAGCAGGAGAAGCCATCAAATTTTCCTTCTTCACCCGGCCATTGAAAGATCTTAATGCCATTATCCTCTAGGAGTTCAGTCATGTTCTCAATAGGGGCTAAGCCCAGGCTCAAATGGGAACGGATGTCCTTGGCCAGAGTCTCTATATCCTCTAGACGTTCAGGAGCTAGAAAATTATCAGGGGAGAAGACAAATCGGAGAAAACGACTTGGAGGGAAAAATGATTCGAGCTCTAGCCACCTTTCAATGCGGTCCTTAACTTGGGCCCGAATCGCCGCTAGATTCCGTTTTCCAAGCCCGCTGCGTTTCCGACAGGCTAGTTCACTTAGAGTGACGAGGCTACTCGACGGCCTAAAGAAATAGTCGATGGCTATCCCCAAGGCATGGGCGAGCGCCAAAAGGACTTCTGACCGCGGAGTGTCCATCCCTTTTTCATATTTATAGAGGGCCTGGCGGGTCACGATTCCACGCGCGGCCTCGGCGAGAGTCGCCAGCGACCATCCGCGGGCCTTTCTCGCTTGTCGCAGGCGTTCTCCGAGTATAGTCATTTTTTTCTCCTTGGTTTACAAATTTAATATTTTTAATTATATTTGTCAACCGCTTTTTTTCGCGGCTTCACCTTGATCCCTCGAGAAAAATAATTTTCCCCGACAATAGAAGCCTCAAGAAGAGACGAAAATAGCGTGTCTCGGCTCTATTTGCACTGTGCCCTTCTCTCGAGAATCATGACCAACCTAAATAATGAATTACAAATCACACCAAGGAAGCTGGCAAGAGCGAGCAGTACCCAAAAGGTGGGTGTCAAACCAGCCCAAGACACACCCAAGGCCGAAGTCACAAAGCCGACGATCAACAGGGCAACGCCAAGAAGACGAAGAAAAAAATCTAGGCCTGATCGCACGCTCGGATTACCGGCCGAGGGTAGTGTCCTAATTTGATTTAGGGGGATAAAATATACCCAAAACCATAAAAATATTTCTAAAACGTTTAAGGTTGCCGACATAGAAATAAACGTCGTTTTTAGTCGTATCGGATATAGCGAGCCACCGTTGCTCTATTTTTTCTAATAGTATACTTTCGGTTGGATATTGAGTTTTCCATTTTCGGTAAGACTGCCTCAATTCCCAATCAATAATTGAAAGTTTATGACCGGGGCATTCAGTAAGACCGGCGCACTTAAATTTGTAATAAAAATCTAACGGTATTTCTTCAATTGGCGTTTTCTGCTTATTAAATAAACTCAGTTGAGCATAACAAGCTGCTCTTGCTCCCTGGTCCGCCAGACTTTGTTTTGCCCATTCAAGAGTCACGTTTTCAGGCCTTATCAATCCCAGGGATACATCATCGGTTTCCGCTTCGATATACACTTGGCACATGGATTTAATAGGCACCCTCAAAACTATATCTTTTCGCCTTTTCCATGTTCCTTTATCCGTATCAAATGTTGCGATAACATTTATTGAATCCGGGTCAACTCGTAAACTCTCTGGTCTCTTATCATCCGAGGGCGGAAAGCAATTTACTTCAATTATGCTGTATTTCTTGAATTTCTGGTCGCTGTTAAGATCACGAAAGGGAATAGGATAAAGGCGTACTAATTTGTAGTTGTTTAAATCAACGCCCGCGCAGCATACAGTCTCACCGTATTTTTTACTTGGATTTGGATATGCCTTAACAATAATAAATATTCGTTTCTTTTCAATTTTTCTCAAGGCTCTTAAATATGTTTTATTTGTAATCCGTTTCCATTATGTTCTTTAATTTTATCAGCAACTATGGTGCGATGACATTTATCGGGGAAACGCTCAAAACACATAATACAGTTTATTCCATTCAAAATAAACTGACTGAATTCCTTAATAATTTTTAAATTTTGGGATAAGTATTT
>JAPLVI010000002.1 GCA_026397195.1 Candidatus Berkelbacteria bacterium
ACCACTCAAAAAACTATTATTAGAAAAATCAAAGAAGCGATTTTAACTATTCAAATTGAACGCCATTATACAAAAAACCAAATTTTAGAAATGTATTTAAACCAAATTAGCTGGGGTTATAATAATTACGGTATTGAAACAGCTAGTGAATATTATTTTAATAAATCGGCTAAAGACTTAGATTTGGCTGAATCTGCTTACTTAACCAGTCTAATACAATCGCCAAATTATCTATCCCCTTATGGATCTCATACTAATCAGCTTGAGCAGAGAAAAAATTGGGTTTTAAGTAGAACAGAAATTCTAAACTATTTTCCTAAAGATGAGGTAGAAAAAGCTAAAGCTGAAAAAGTAACGTTTGCTACTCAAAGTTTTGGCTTTAAAGCTCCCCACTTTGTCATGTATGTAAGAGAGCTTTTGTATGATCAATTTTCAGAAGAAGATTTGGAGCAAGGAGGTTATACCATTATTACCACCCTAGATATGAATCTTCAGAATATTGCCGAGGAAACGATAACAAAATATGGAAATTATAATGAAAAAAATATTGGGGCAAAGAATTTGGCGCTTTTGGCTGAGGACCCCCAAACTGGACAAATTTTAGCGATGGTTGGTTCCAGGGATTACTGGAACATGGAAGCTGAAGGCAATGTGAATGCCACTTTAAGCATTCGTCAGCCAGGTTCTTCTTTTAAACCCATTGTTTATGCCACAGCTTTTAAAAAGGGGTTTCTCCCGGAGAGTGTTATTTTTGACACGGCCTTAAATAGCATGACAGCTAATTTTTCCACTGACCCTAATAATCCTTATCTAGTGACTAATTATGACAGTAAAACCAGGGGTCCAGTTACTTTTAGGCAAGCCTTAGCTCAATCTTTAAACATTCCTTCAGTAAAAGTTCTGTATTTAACAGGAATCCAAAATGTGATTCAAGCGGCTAAAGATTTTGGTATTACCACTTTGACCGAATCTCCTAGTCACTATGGCCTAAGCTTAGTTTTAGGAGGAGGTGGAGTAAAACTCATTGAAATGGTTCATGCCTATACAGTATTTAATCAAGAAGGCATTTTCCACCCTCAGACTGCTATCCTAAAAATAGAAGATAGGCAAGGGAATATTTTGCAAGATTTTTCTCTCCAAAATAAACAAATTATCGATCCACAAATTGCCCGAATGATTACTAGTATTCTTTCAGATAATACTGCTCGATCTCCGACTTTTGGCTGGGATAACAAACTTTTCTTTCCTGGTTATGATGTGGCTGCTAAAACCGGTACTGATACTGAATATCGAGATGCCTGGACTCTCGGTTATACTACCAGTTTAGCTGCTGGTGTTTGGGCGGGGAATAATGATAGAACGCCAGTAGCACCTAGTGGCGCTCCGGGATCAATGGTAGCTGCGCCTTGCTGGCATGAATTTATGGAAAAAGCTTTTGAATTTTATCCTCCGGGACAATTCACCAAACCTCTGCCTTATAATGTTTCTCAAATTCCCAAACCCATGATTAATGGTCAATATCTTATTAATAGGGAGTATAAAAATATCAATACTGGCGAAATAAAAACTGTCAAAGAACTCCATAATATTCTTTATTATGTTG
>JAPLVI010000073.1 GCA_026397195.1 Candidatus Berkelbacteria bacterium
AAAGCGATTTTCGGGTTTTAATTCATCAAATTTCTGTCTCGTTTTATCAAGGATGCTTTTAAGATGTTCTTTTGTTCTTGGGTCTGCCTCCATTCCCATGGAAACAGCTAATTCATAAATTTCCCGGAGTTTCATATTGGGTTGGAATCCTTTTCTTTATTTCATATTTTATTTTTGAAGTATTTGGTATGGTCCCTTCTTGATTGAGCGTGGAGATGAAAGCCGGATCGTTCAGAATTTGGTCGGTTATTTTAACAATCCTCGGATTGTCTTTGTAATCCAGTCCCAGCCGAGGCTCGCGTGCAGCGGCTAGCCTGACTTCATTTCCTACCATTGTTTGTAATTGTCTCAGTATTTCCTTGCCAACCGGTGTTGTGGGGGCAGAATCGAATTTTTGGCCATTAACCCGAGTATAATCATAAACGCCGAACCAATCTTTTCTAAAGTTAACACCATTGTAAATTCTGGCCTCTGCTTGTTGTTTTTGTTGTGGGTCTAAATTGGTATAACTTGTCCCTTGGTCGCGCAACGTCCGTTCCTCAAACATTGCTTCTTCGCGTCTATCAAGTTGATCAAGGGCAACGCCCGTATTCCTTATCCCTGGCATGCCCAGATTTCCGAAATCTTCCTCTAATTTAGACATTCCTTCACTCGTGCCAGCTTCAGGCGAGGTGGCTAATTTTTTTAAATCAGCCATCTTTTGATGGGTCTCTTCTTTCCAGCCGTTCTCGCTTTTGGCTACTTGTTGAGCGTGAAGCTGGATTGAAGCCATCTCCTCTGGCAGCCAACCGGATTTGTCTTGAGTTTCAGTTGTCTGGTCTTGGAGTTGTGTCGGGTTTGTATCCATATTTTGATTTTGATTTACATTTTCTTCTGGCATAACGTTAAATTAAATATTAAGGCGGAGGTACTGGTGGTGTCCCTCCGGGCGGAGCTCCTCCAGGCGGTGTCGCTGGCCCCCCATGCGGAGTTGCTGGACCCCCCGGTGCCGGAGTACCAAAACCTCCTCCGGCCGGGGGCGGACCGACTGGCGGTGGTCCTGCGCCTGGTCCAGCTCCAGGATGAGGTGTCGGGCCTGCTCCTGGTGGCCTTGGTCGTGGCGGTCTTGGCGGAGGCGGGGGAGGAGGCGTGGGTCCTCGTCTCGGTCGTGGTGGTCTTGGAGCTGGTGGTGGAGGTGCACTTGGATTCATCACTTGAACGGGATGAGCTTGTTCCATCGTTGGTTGTAAAGGATTTCGTCCCCACAATCGATCTAGTCTTTTTCTTTCTTTTGGAGTCTGTCTGATTGGTTTTCTTGCTTCGAAGCCCTTGAATTTTCCGAAATCCGGGGATGTCTTGTCTTCTTCTCTTAATGTTTTTAACCCACCGCTTCTTTGAGCTACCCCAGCTAATTTATCTATATCTAAAGGATTAGATACATCACTTTCATGTACTCTCAAGGCCATCAAAGCTTGTTTCGCCTTTCTTTGTTCTTCTGGTCGGCCGCTATCACCCGCCATTGCCTGTAGCCAGTTAACTCCTTGAGCCCTCTTCTCTCTATCACCCTTTTCTACGCCCGTATTCATCCAGCGTACCAGGTCTTCCGCATTCCATCCCCTTAGTCTTCCCTGTTCTCTTCCTTCCAGAACTTTCTGCGTTGACATATTATCTAATCCTTCTCCTATCAAGAATCTTGCCACCGGATTCTTTCTTAAACTTGTTGTCCAATCTGCTTGAATTTTTTTCTCTTGAGCTTCCTTATAACTCTTAGCCAGACCGCCAATAGCGCCAGGAAGATACATCGGATTTATTTGTTTTTCCATCAATCCCCCTAAATGTGACACTACTGGAATACGAGTCGCTTTAAGTCCCTTGCCTAATAATTTAGTTGCTCCGGTGCCAGCGCCCAAAAGTAATCCCCCGCCTGCTTTAGCCGCGTATTGGCCAAAATATTTCCACAATGGGGCAAAGATTTGCTTACCCATCATATAAGGGATAATTATGGCTAACACCAACAAAGCATTAACGAATAAATATTTACTTAATCCACTAACTTGTTCTCCGGCAGTTGGATCAAAGCAAGGGAGGGTTCCGCCGGCATTTTGAAACATATCGCTTCGGGCAAAACCTTCGGCAATATAAATCATAAAATAGACTATTGGCCCCATAAAGACCCATTGGAAAAACCATTTCCACCACCACTCGATTTGTTTCTGAAAAACGGAAAACATAATTGTAAAAAATGCGATAGGGGAAACAATAACCAAAAACCAAATGACATAGACCCTAACTGCCAACATTAAAAATAAAATGAGGATAATAATAGCCGGTAAAAAAAGAAGAATGAAAGCGACAACTATTGCGGCGCAGCCTAAACCCAAAAACATAAAACCAACAATTGCCGCTATGCCTAATGCTCCCCCAATTGGATTCTGGATAAGATCGCTCCACATCCCGATTATAAGATTAAAAGAAACATTCATTGTTTCGTTTTTGGGTACAAAAAAGTTCATCAACATCGCGGCAAAATCAATAATCGCCCGGCAGATAAGATGTGAAAAATTTGCCAGAATCAACCCAATAACCAATGCCGGGATCAAGCGCTTGAAGTTCCAGTTTTCCGCGTCAATGTGCAATATGTTGGCAAAAGCAATGGCCAAAAGCATAAAGATGGCAATCACGTTAATGAAATCAAGCGTTAAACCCCAGGCAGTAGTAATGTTTGATTGCTTAAGCGACTCACTTAAACTATCTTTCACATCTCCCTGCCATGGCGTTAATGGGTTGGGTTCTTTGCAAGAAGTATCTTTTTCCCCACAGCCCCCCTCTTGATCTGCGCTCCCACCTGAAGAGGTTGTTGTGCCGCTGCCGGTAGTGCCTGTGTCAGGATTTGTCCCTGTTCCTGGGTTGGTTCCTGCTCCGGTTCCGGCGCTATTTGGATTTACTCCGGCGCCAACCCCGGGACCATAGGGATCAATTCCTGCCCCTGTGCCGCTGGTGCTGTTTTGCGTGCCTTGGGCTTTTGTTTTGGCAATCTGGGCAAAATCTCTGTAAAAGATTATTAATCCCAAAAAAAGCACAAAAATCACAGTTGTAGAGATAAATTTTATTATAATTCTAGTTTTCATTTTTTCTGTTTTCATAAATAATTTCTTTTCTCTATTAGCTATCACCCGGATATTCAACTAGTAATTCCTTTAGTAATTCCTTCTCAAAATCCAACCCATGGCATTAGCCTCGTATTGAAAAACAACTATAAAAATTTTCAGCAGCCAGCACTTGATCGTATTGATAGCCTTAGTAACCCAGTCGCCTCCCCCAAGTAGCGGTCCGGTACTGATTTGGGGGATAGTTGTTGCCGCTTGAGCCAAGTCAATGGCTTTATTTGCTTCGTCCACAACTTCCTGCCAATTTTGGAGCTCTTTAGGTGGTAGGGCCGGGTCATATTTATTGACCCGAAAAGGATAGTTATTTTTATTATCAATATAAGTTCGGCAGTTATCTTCAAGATATTTAATTTTTTGAGATATGCTGACGGAGATATTGCCCAGTTCCTGCATTTTTGCTAAACCATCAGAATAAAAAACAATTGCGTCAAGATCATAACCCTGAAGCATCTTGCCCAGCTCTCCCGAATTACGTTGTGTGAATGCCTTGAAAGCATTAATGGCACGCTGCATATCTTCACCAATATTTTCGCCTGTTTTTCTCGGTCTCCAGTAACGTTGATCCTGGTTTTGCCCAACAATAAATTCATAAGTAAAAGCTTTTAAAGAATTCATATCTGCCTTAAGCCAACCGAATTGTTGTTCACAGCTTGGGCTGGTGCCTGAACCGGGCGGCGTAGTCGTTTGAGGATTAGTATTCGCTTGTTTAATGGTCGGCTCCATATACTGTTTTTCGAAAGCTGAATCTCCCAGATCTTGATAATCGAAGCGATAAAGATTTTGGGTTCCTCCGCCCGAATAATGATAAGTAAACTGCCCTCTGCTACCTCTTTGGTGATGAAAAACACCAACTATTTTTCCATTAGCGTCCACCGGAATATAAAATTGGCCGGTGAAATCCCTGGTGCCGAAACCTTGCCCATCAAGGTTGGAATAACTAAGCATATAAAGAGTCGAACCGCCATACTGCTCACTTGGGTTGTTGTTATTAGTCAGATTTCCAGTTCCTTTTTTAATGTAATAGACCTCAAGGGGAGGGTCGACAATGGTGCCGGTGTTGCTCGTTCTTGGGACCCTATGCTTTAGATAGTTACCACTAACCTGCCAAATAGCAGAATTGAAATTGAGGGTAACCGGACCGGGCATGGGCGGCTCTTGAGCAACCGCAAATTCTGGAAGAAGAATTGTAGCAGCTAAAAATAAAAACAATATTTTTTTCATAGACTAACTTTTCAAAGGATTATTTTCGTCAAAACCAAGCTCTTTGGCTTTATCGTATGTTTTTTGCGCTCGGGTTGTGTCCTTTATCGTTTCATAATATTTACCTAGCAAGTAATAAGTTGCCGGAAAGACCGGGTCGAGATCAATTGCTTTTTCTAAGGCCGGTTTGGCTTTTTCTGGTTCATTTTTCATCAAATAGCCATAACCCAAGAAAACCCAGGCGTCGCGAATTTGCGGATTCTCATGACTTAATTTTACAAACACAGAGATGCCAAAATCCACATCGACAATTTGTCTTAAGTTATTATAAATAATTATCTATAGTGAGGTAGTATTATATGTGTATTTATCTTTTTTAAATATATTAGAAAAAAAAGAAAGCC
>JAPLVI010000110.1 GCA_026397195.1 Candidatus Berkelbacteria bacterium
AAGCTGGCTCCAAAAAGTTGCTCTATCCTTGTCATCTAAATCATAATAATCCAGCGGGACAATCACCTTCCTTTCATCTAAAACCTTATTATCATTATCGATGATTTTTATTAATAAAGACTCACCCAGAAAAACAGAACCAAAAGACGCTTCTCCTTTAAAATCGGTATATTCGCGCCAAGTAATATTTTCGCTTGTCGTTGCTGTTACCATTATCCCTCTTACTGGTTCAAGTGTAGATTTACGATAAACCGCGACGACTAATTTATCTAAAACGCCGCTAAGTGGCACTTTTTCTAATCTGAGAAGAACAATGTCCACCTGCTCACCGTCTTCGAGTTTGATTGCCTGACTGCTTGTTGCCGTACTTTTGTAATCATAGTGAAAGGCAGATACAAGATATTGGCCCTCTCCTAACTTATTAAATTCAAAATCTCCCCGAGAGTCTGTGGTGGTCGATTTTTCTGCATCTCCCTTTAAATCCGACCAGAGACTTACCTTGGCACCCTCTAAATAATGACTTCCCCAGCCCTTCTCAATACCGTAGACACTTCCCTTAATTAGAGAGCCTTTACTCGTATCAATCTTTCCAAGATAATAATCAAGAACTACTTCGCCCGCATGACAATAATCCTCATTAATTTTTATCTTAGTTACATATCCTTTGGCGCTTAACTTTATGCCCCTGCTACCCAAAGTTCCACTATCATGGCAATACTTGAATCTTTTTAATGAATTAAACCTAGTCATTCCTTCTGAATCAGTAAATTGGGTCTCGCTAAAACCAAAACCGGAATCAAACAATTCAACCCTAGCTTTTTCGAGTGGTTTGCCCCCTCCCTCTTTTACTATAACCTTGAGATAACCTAAATCAACTTCAAAATCAATCGTCGCCACAAATCTCCTAAGATCAGGATCATATCTTATCTTGCCATCCTGATACGTAAATTCAACTTCTTCCGGATTAAACTTCATTTCACCTGAAAAATCACCTGTCCAAGTACCGGTATCGTAATCCAACTTTACTTTGTAAGTTTCTTTGCTCGAAAAATCCCAAACATCAAAATTATAATTTCCAATTTTGGTATATTCAATGGCCGTTGTTCGAGAAAATCTCTGTTTGCCATTCTCGTATTCAAGCATCACCTCAAAACCATCCAGTAAATCGCCAGTTTCCTTATTAAACACTCTGCCGGTAACAAGAATGTTTTTGGGCACGGTCTCTTTAAGCGAAATCTTGTGGGCATTGTAAAAATAGATCTGCAGATTGTCGCTGAAATGAATATCAGAACAATAAAAATCAGGTAGGGTTCGTGTTTCATAAACAGGATGAGAAAATTCAACAGTGTATTTTGTATTATATGAATAACAATCCGAGGGGTAAGGAACTTTTGCAAGGAGATTATTATTGCCGTATTTGCTGGTATCAACAGGGGCGTCTTTGGTTGTATTTGTTGTTTCCACTGCCCCATTAATTGAGGGGTTGATTTTAATTGAAACTTTGACATCTTTTATCAACTGCTGGGTATCTTGATCTATAACTTCGGCGGTAAAAATGAAATTATTTCTGTCCGGTTGAGTTGAGGGGCTTGGGCTAGCTGAACTTGACCTTGAAGGAGAGGGTGAGATTGCCTTTTTGGTTAACGTAAAATTGAGAGTTGTTTCCTGGTTGGCAGTAATTACAGCTGTGCCGTGTGCATCTTGATAATCGTTGCGGGTGACATTGATGGAGTAGGTGCCAGGATTTATATCGATAACGCCGTAATCTCCCTGGGAATTAGAGAAGCCGGTCTTGGTGTTTGAGACATAAATGTATGCGCCGTTGATTGGATTGTTAGTGTCAGATTCTAAAACCTTGCCTTTCAATTTACCCTTGCTTGGATTTGTAACTGAAGATGTGACGGTAAAATCGGTATTATACTTATTGCCTGAACTGACTGATAACTGCCGATACTCAGGGCTGACGCTGTGATAAGGTTTGCTCGCTTTTAGATAAAGGGTGTGATTTTGAAAGACAGGATCAGAATAAATTACATGGCCATTGCTCTGTGTCTGGAGGGGCGGGCTTGCAGGAAAATAGTTTTGGCCGTCGCTTGAGACTAAAATGTCAACAAAACCAACAGGATTACCGCTTGAGTCTTTGGTATAAACATCAATCTCGGCTGGGCCAACATCAGCCAAGCCTGCTAATTTGCCTGATTTATAGGCCCAGAGGCCGACAGCAACAAGAGCGATAACTACCAGGGCTATTATGCCGCTAATTAGAATCC
>JAPLVI010000030.1 GCA_026397195.1 Candidatus Berkelbacteria bacterium
TATTGTCGTATTTATTTTAATTTTGGGCATCCTGATCTTTGCTCATGAATTCGGGCATTTTATTTGTGCCAAACGCGCTGGAGTTAAGATTATTGAATTTGGTTTTGGTTTTCCGCCCCGAATTTACGGCAGAAAATATAAGGGAACGATTTATTCGATTAATGCTATTCCTTTGGGTGGTTTTGTTAGAATTTATGGCGAAGAAGGGAAAAGAGTAGGAAAACGTGATTCTTTTGCCTCGAGATCGATTTGGGAAAGATTTAAAATTCTCGCCGCTGGCGTCTTTTTTAATATATTATTAGCGATATTAATCCTTTCAATTTATTTTTGGATGGGTGGACCGACGATAGCCAGCGATCCGACAAGTTATACAAGTCCATCAAAAGTCACCTTTGAAACAATGGTTTGGCAGGCAGAAAAAGGGTCGCCAGCCGAAAGCGCTGGTTTAGAACGGGGAGATGTACTTTTAGCCATCAATGGACAAAAAGTGACCGATTTTAGTGTCGTTTCCGATATTGTTAAAAAAAATCCCAATCAAACGGTAAATATTGAAATTTTACGTCAAAAGGAAGATAAAAATATAGCTGCTTTACTTGCCGATAAAAACGGCCAGGGATTTTTGGGAGTTCAGGCGATAGAAAATTACTTAAGTGCTCATTATCCGTGGTGGAAGGTACCCTATATTGCTGTAGTCGAAACAGCCAGGATCATCTGGGTGATTCTTTCCTTCCTTTTCATGTATCTTAAAGATTTAATCTTTAAATCTCAGGTGCCGAAAGATTTAGCTGGGCCAGTGGGAATATTTGTTTTAACTCGTGAAGCGGTAAAATTAGGTGCAGCCGAAGTGATGCGTTTTATTGCCTTGTTGTCGATTAATCTGGCGATTATTAATATTTTGCCCCTGCCTGCCCTTGATGGAGGAAGAATCTTATTTATTTTTATTGAAAAAATTAGAGGTAAGAAAGTCACCCCTAAGACTGAAAACATGGTTCATACCATTGGTTTTGCGGCCTTATTAGTTCTTATCCTTTTAATAACCTATCAGGATGTGATAAAATTTGTGTTGAAGAAATAAAATGAAAGAATCAGAGCTTTTTCTTAAAACTTCAAAAGAAAGACCCAAAGAAGCGGATAATGTATCAGTCGAGCTTTTAATTCGCGCGGGATTTATTGATAAGCTTGCCGCCGGAATATATACCTTTCTTCCTTTGGGATTACGAGTATTACGCAAGATAGAAAATATTATTCGTGAGGAAATGAATGGGATTGACGGTGAAGAAATTCTGATGCCGGTTTTGCATCCCCGCGCCCTTTGGGAAGAAACCGACCGCTGGGATAAGATGGATCCGCCTTTATTTAAACTTAAAGACAGGCATAATCGCGAATATGGTCTTGGCTCAACCCACGAAGAAGTGATTTCTCAAATTGTTCGAAGGCGTATTGATTCATACAAGTATTTACCCTTTATGCTTTATCAGATTCAGGATAAGTTTAGAAATGAGATGCGTTCAACGGGCGGGCTTTTGCGTACTCGCGAGTTTTTAATGAAAGATGCTTATTCTTTCCATACTGATTTGAAAGATTTACAGAATTATTATCTCAAAGTGACGAAGGCCTACTTAAATATTTTTGAGAGTATGGGTTTGGAGGCGATTCAAGTTGAGGCCTCACCTGGAACGATTGGCGGCAAAATCTCCCATGAGTTTATGGTTGTCTCGCCAACCGGCGAGGATAATATTGTTGTTTGTGAGTGCGGTTTTGGCTCCAACGAAGAAGTAATATGGGTGATAAAAAATGCCCCAAGTGCGAGAGCATAATTAAAAAAGATAAAGCGATTGAGGTTGGCCATACTTTTCAGCTAGGAACAAAATATTCTGAGGTGATGAAAGTATTTTTTGCCGAAAAGGATGGTCAAAAGAAACCAGTCGTTATGGGCTGTTACGGAATTGGCTTAGGACGCGCCATGGCGGCGGTAATCGAAATTCATCATGATGAAAAAGGCATGATTTGGCCGGAATCTATTTCGCCGTTTGATATTCATCTGATTAATTTAGCCAAAGACGATAAAAAAGCAGAAGAAATTTATACAGAACTCGCAAGCAAATTCGAAGTTTTATTTGATGACCGCGATATTTCCGCCGGCGAGAAA
>JAPLVI010000028.1 GCA_026397195.1 Candidatus Berkelbacteria bacterium
GTTTACATTCCCGATTACTCTGGCCCCATTGGCGGGCCCACTCTTTGGGTGGATGGTACCAGTATTGGTCTGGGTATGACCCTTTATGACTGTGTTACTCCGGCGCATAAAGATGCTAAGTGGGGAACCGGCGCAGCCTATAATGATGCTCTTAATAAATATGCTGGCATTCCTACAGGTGCAACCGTCGCCAATACCGTTACTGGTTATCATGCCGGTGCAGATATTTGTAGTTGGGCATATAAGCTGGATGCTGTTGCCACCCAAGAGATCGGCACATATTCTGGAAGTATGACTATAACCGCAACTTCGGTAATATAAAGGAGGAATAAATGAAAGGTACAAAAAAGAAAATTCTGTTTTTAGCTTTTGCGCTAATATTATTAAGTTCTAGCTTTTGTTTATCTGATGGTTCAAAAGCAGAGAATCAGTCTATTTCTCTAAAAATTGCGCCTCTAACCTATAAACTAACTATTCAACGAGGAGAAAGTGATTCAGAAATAGTTTCTATAATTAATCCTAATCAAATTCCAATTAAAGTTGTTGCCGAAACATCAGATTTTGTCCAAGGAGATGAAGAAGGCTCACCAAAATTTGTTGATAAAGAAGTAGGAAAAACTGCCCTTGCTAGTTGGATAGATATTGATCAAAAAGAAATACCACTTGAGCCAAATGAAAAAAAGGATATTACTTTTACTGTCAATGTCCCTAATGATGCAGAAAATGGTGGACATTATGCAGCCATTTTCTTTAAAACCGTTCCCAAGGAAGGTGAAGGAGGGCAAATCACGATTTCTAATCGTGTTGGCAGCTTGGTGTTAGTAACTGTACCTGGTGATATTAAATCGACCGGAGAAATAGTTGAATTTAAAGTACCAAAATATTCTCAAAAGGGGCCAATCGATTTTGTTGCCAGATTCAAAAATACGGGTACAGTCCATTATCAACTTGGTGGGACAATCAAAATAACCAATTATTTTGGCAAGGAAGTGGTAAAACTAGATTTACCAGAGCATATTGTTTTACCTGATAGCATTAGAAGATTTGAGGCGCAGTGGCTAGTTAAATGGGCTGTCGGTCGCTATGAAGCTAACCTAGAGATGAGAGATGGGGATGGGAATTTAAGAACTTCTAATGCTGTTTTCTATATTTTTCCCTGGAAAATAGCACTCGCCATTTTAGTGTTGATAATACTTTTGATAGTGATCATAATTATTGTCAAAAAAGCGCTAAAACGAAAGAATAAGTCAACCATAACCATCAGACAACAATGAACTACCATGGACTTCAGTCCATGAGAATCCTTAAGCCTGACGCCTCGGACAGTTCGACATTTGCAGTTTGTGACCTGATTCTTTGCAAAAATTAATAATGATTTTTTTAACAAGACAATTATCGTATTTAATTAAGTCAGACAACGCTCGCTACGGGCTGGCCTGTATCCCCGTCAGAGGCGGGGTCTTATGCCAGAAATGATAAGGGTTGACAGGAGGATATACCCTAAGATATTATATTAGAGCGGATAAATCAAAACTATTGCTTTTTTAAAGGTGTAATGATACAATCTAAATGTTTTATCAATAAAAGCAAATTTTTAATTTAATTAAAGTAGGAGGAATTAATTTATGCCAGAGAAATTTGAAAGAACCAAGCCCCATGTAAACGTAGGCACAATTGGACACGTTGATCATGGCAAAACAACTTTAACCGCCGCCATACTAAAAGTGCAAAGTGCACTTGGTTTCGCGGCTGACAAAAAGGGCGTCAATGACATTGACAATGCGCCAGAAGAAAAAGAAAGAGGCATCACTATTGCCCTGCAGCACGTTGAATATGAGACGCCAAAACGACATTATGCGCATATTGATGCGCCAGGTCATGCTGATTATATTAAGAATATGATTACCGGTGCTGCCCAGATGGATGGTGCCATCCTTGTGGTTTCCGCAGCTGATGGTCCAATGCCACAGACTCGCGAGCATATTCTTTTAGCGTACCAAGTTGGCGTCCCTGATTTAGTTGTCTTTTTGAACAAAATTGATCAAGTTGATGACCCAGAACTTATCGATTTAGTTGAAGAAGAAATTAAAGAGCTTCTGAAAAAATACAAATATGATCCTGAAAAAACACCCATCATTCGAGGATCAGCCTTGAAAGCTCTTGAATCAGATGATCCCAAGTCAGAAGATGCCAAATGCATCACTGAACTAATGGATGCCCTTGATAATTCTATACCCGAACCAGTACGCGAAACTGACAAGCCGTTCCTTATGGCGATCGAAGATATTTTCTCCATAAAAGGACGTGGTACCGTTGCCACTGGTAGAATTGAGAGAGGTATGGTCAAAGTGAATGATAAAGTTGAGATTGTAGGATTGCGGCCAACCAAAAAGGTTGTTGTTACTGGTGTAGAAATGTTCAGAAAGATACTTGATGAAGGTCAAGCCGGTGACAATGTCGGCATCCTTTTGCGTGGCGTTGAAAAAGAAGATATTGAGCGCGGCCAGGTTTTGGCTAAACCCGGTTCGATCACGCCTCACAAAGAATATGAAGCTGAAATCTATGTCCTGACCAAGGAAGAAGGTGGACGCCACACTCCATTTTCTAATGGATACAAACCTCAGTTCTATGTCCGAACTACTGATGTTACGGGCGAAGTTATTCTTCCTAAAGATGCCGAAATGGTTATGCCCGGCGACACAGTTAACGTCGAAGTGAAACTTCAGAAAGAAGTTGCCATGGAAGAAAAGATGAGATTTGCTATTCGTGAAGGTGGTAAAACAGTTGGAGCTGGAGTAGTTACCAAAATTATTAAGTAAAATAAGAATAAGGATTTTGAACCTTAAATTAAAGCCGCAGAGGGCAGAAGGCTGTGAAAAAGATGGCAAAAGTTGAAAAGAATGAAAAGCAAAAAATCAGAATCAAACTTCGTGCTTACGATACGAGGATAATTGATAAATCGGCAGCCAAGATCATAGAAACCGCAGAACGTAGCGGCGCCAAGGTAGTAGGCCCTATTCCGTTGCCAACAGAAAAGAAGGTAACTACTGTTCTGAAGTCAACTAATTTCCATAAGGATTCTCGTGAGCAGTTTGAGATGCGTATTCACAAGCGACTTATTGATATATTAGAGCCAAAAGCAAGAACCATTGATGCTCTGATGGAGATTGATTTGCCAGCCGGAGTTGATATCGAGATTAAGATGTAAAATCCGAGACTGGAAATCCAAAACAGCTTTGGGTTTCCGGCTTCTGATTTAAAAAATAATTGGGAGGTGTGAAAATATAACCAAAATTTAAGTTTAAGTTTTATTTACACCTCTCAAGAGGTGTTTATTATTTTATGACGATTGCAGTGGGTAAAAAAATTGGAATGACGCAGATTGAAAACGAAGGTTCTTTCGTCGGAGTTTCGGTTGTTGAGATCCTGCCTTTAATTGTTACCCAAATTAAAAAGGAAGATAAAGATGGATATTCAGCCATTCAGTTCGGCGTTTTAGATTCTAATAAAAAAACAAAGCTCAAAAAACCTCAAATCGGACATCTGAAAAAGATATCCGACCTCGGCTCGGCCAGTCTCGGCCGAGACGGGAAGGAGAAGCCAAATAAATTTAGAGAGTTCAGAATTGTTGATGATAAAGATGATATATCCGCCTTAAAAGTGGGAGAAAAAATCAACTTTGATAATTTTGGTGAAGGAGATCAAGTTGATATTTCAGGCATGAGTATAGGCCGAGGTTTTCAGGGGGTGATTAAACGCCATCACTTTCATCGCGGACCAAAAACCCACGGTTCAGATCATCATCGTGCCCCAGGTTCAATAGGAATGTGTTCCTTCCCTGCCAGAGTCTTTAAGGGCAAAAAACTTCCCGGTCGTGATGGAGTAAAAAATGTCAAAATAAAAAATTTACGTATTATTAAATTTTATAAAGAAAAATCATTAATGCTTTTAAATGGTTCAGTGCCTGGAAAAAAAGATTCATATATTGGCATAAGGCTTGCAAGTAAGGCTAAAATTGAGGCATGAATATGGAAATAAAAATTTTTGACACCAAAGGTAAAGAAACACGAAAGGAAACAGTTTTAGATACTAAGAAGAAACCAAGCGAGAATTTAATTAATATTATTAACAATGTAAGTAATGCTATTGCAACTATAACAATTGGTGGACCCAGTACTAGTATTGGTAATAATACAACAATAATAATTAATGCTATAACGTATACCGCACTTGGTGGTGGTGCAGGTGCAGGTGGTGCAGGTGGTGCAG
>JAPLVI010000007.1 GCA_026397195.1 Candidatus Berkelbacteria bacterium
ACAATTATTTCTCTCTCGCGAGGTTTTTCGTCAAAATCTATGAGAATAATTTGCTGCCAAGTTCCTAAATCTAAACTTCCATTTTCTAAAGAAATAACTACTTCGGGTTTAATTAAGGCGGATTTAATATGAGCGGCGCCGTTATGATCTCTCCATTTTTTGTGATGATGATAATCAGCTTTTTCAGGGGCTATTTTTTCCAAAATCTCCTTAAAATCTTGAAAACTTCCTTCTTCTTTCTCCATCAAAGTAATGGCGGCTGTAGAGCCTTTAACAAAAACTAAAACTGCTCCTTCTTTGACTGGAGATTGGCTTACTAATTCTTTCACTTTTTCTGTTATATCAATAAAATCACAATGACCTTTTGTTTGAACAATAAATTTCATATAAACACATCTTTCATATACTTTAATTTAATTCTTCAAAAATCTCATTTTTTTTCACGAAACTCTCTAGAAGAAGTCTGCCTCCATTAGGATAATAATAAAATTGAGATTGATTTTTGTCTAAGGCATCTGATTTAATCTTTTCTTCTTCATCAGTAAGGTCAAAACTTAACCAACCTTCTTTGGTAAATAGTTTTGAAGGAGGATATAAAAATTGATTTAGATTAAATCCTTTTTCTGAAGGATAGTTGCGATAATGAGCCAAATATCCAAAAAGCTTTATTCGTTTGTCGTTTCCTTCTAGGACGCTAACTATGAAATGATAAGCAGCTTGATGATCTGGATTCAAATCGCGAGGATGATGAAGAATAATCATTGTTGGCTGAAATTGATTAATAATTTCTTTTAAATCATTAAAAAGATTAATTCCCGTATAAAGTTGTTGTTTATGATACGTACCAGAATATGGATTATAGTTTAATTTAGAAGTTTTATGAGTATAGGGTGTCAAAAAATTTGTGCTTAGAAGATATTTTAAACCATCATCTGGGTAGCCGAGAAAAACTAAACTTGACGAAGATACACCTAAAATACTTGTCGCCTCTTGCGCTTCTTTCATCCTTGTTTCTCCCAAAGTTAAGAAATCATTGGGCGTTTCTTTAAAATTCTTGTTTTCTTAGATTACTGAAAAATAATTATTATCTCCATTAGTTAAATAAACAATTTTAATTTGCGCTCCTTTGGAAATGGCTTCTTGCATTAATCCCCCAGCACTTACGATTTCATCATCAATATGAGGAGAAATGATTAGAATTTTATTATTTGGATAGATATCAGGAAATTTGGTTAGAGTAGCTTTTGAGCCTAAAAACCATCCTAATAAGCTTCCGAAACCAAAAGCAAAAAAACTCCAAATAACAAAAATCAGAATAAGAACTCTTTTATATTGTGTTTTCAGAGTGTTGAATAATGATTTTAACAAAGAGAAAAACATACTTTATTATATATTATTATACAATTAATGGCGGCTAAAATATAGTTTTTTGGCTAATTCGTTAGCAATAAGATAAGCTAAGCCCAAAAGACAGATAATCAACAAAGAAGAGAGTTGAGGAGGGCTAAAGGAGAATAATGTTCGGCCAAATCTGAGAAAAGGAAGAAGTAAGGTAAAAATAACAATGGAAATTGAAGAAATCACTAAAATTTTAGCTGGCTTGGCAG
>JAPLVI010000047.1 GCA_026397195.1 Candidatus Berkelbacteria bacterium
GATTTAACCCATAAGAAGATTGCACAAGACAAAACACGATAAGAGAACTTAGATTTTATTTTTCTAACAATAAATCAACATACCCTCTGCCATTTTGGGAATTCTTACACATTCCAACAATTTTTTCTGGTAGTAAATAATTTATACATTTGTTTGTTTCATTAATAAGTCCTATCTTAAATCCATATTTTTTTAATCTTTTTAATAAATTTAAGGCATCCGTTCCCACATTATTCAGCCCCCATGGCCAAAATTCCATAATAATTTTCAATTTGTTATTTCTTATTATTTTTTTTGCTCCATCTAGTATCAAACCTTCAGCACCCTGGGTATCCATCAGAAGAAGATCAACCTTAAAATCTTTACTATGTTTTTCAAAAAAATTATCAAGTGAATTTGTTTTAACCTCTACAAAACCATTTTTTTCACCAATGTTTTGTTCTGCTAAAGAGGGGTTACCCAAATTTGATTTATCAAGAAAAAGTTTTAGCGTTCCTTGCTTGTCACTAATCGCGACCTGTATGGGTAATATATTTTTATAGCCATTTTTCTCAATATTTTTAATAAGGAGTTGATAATTTTTTGGCTCAGGTTCAAAAGCATAAACTTTACCATTAGGACCGACCTTATTCGCGGCGATTAATGTATAGTATCCAATATTCGCCCCAATATTTACTACAGTCATATTTTTTGTAATTAGCTTGCGAAGAAGTTCAGTTTGAAAAGGTTCATACATCCCGCTAGTTAATAAATCAGGGGCTATACCACTATCTTCGGCATTTATATACATTCTATTTCCCTGACAATTGACCAAAACCATTCCTTTGGGTTTTAATGATTTATAAAATTTATAGATTAATGTAGCGCCCGGAATTTTACAATTTTTTTACCTGAAAAAGTTTTAGTGGATAATTTTAATAATCTAAGCATTGTTTTTTTCATAATTTATAAGTAATTAGTAAATTTTTTTATTAAAAATTTTATATTAATACCAAGTGCTTTAGCGATTTTCACCATGGTTTGGACACTTGGCTTATTAACCACGCTATTTTAAACTTTTGTAAACGTTGTGTTTAATAGGGTGGGATTCGAAGCACTCACGGATGCATAGAGGGGGATGGGTTCTTTCATCACCCTCATTTTCCAAAATCCACCACAAATGTGGCAAATTTTGGGAACGGAGAGGGTGGGATTCGAACCCACGGAGCCCCGAAGGACTCAACACATTAGCAGTGTGCTGCTTTCAGCCACTCAGCCACCTCTCCTCGTCGCAATAGCCTCCACTTAACATAATTCAATCAAAGATTGAATTCTTTATCGTTTCGGCATTGCTCCTCTTTGCTTCGCAAACTATTTTTAAAACGAGCTGGCGGGACACTCGGGTCTAGAACCTTTTTAATTTTCTCTGTATTTCTCAATAACTGAGTCCGCTACCCCCCTTGTAATTTTCTCGAACTCTTCATCGGATATATCCGGTGGTCGATCGTCTGCTAAATCTTTTTCAATCATTTCGTGCACCTCTTGATCTCCACCTTCTTCCTCTAGAAAATGTCTAAATGCCCAGGCTGGTTTTGCAGTCATATCTCGAAAATTTTCTAAATATGGAAGGACTTCACTCCAACTGGGAACTTCATGCCAATTGTCTGGAAAAATTCCTTGCCCGACATCAACAAAAAATTCTCTTCTCGAAGCTACTCTATTACGATATCCCTCACATTTCTGTAAAGCTTCTACAGTTTCAACCTCATTTTTCTTTTGATACTTGCATATTTGTCGTACTTTTTGTCGCTGCCTATCTTCAAGTGATGGGGAGGCAAGCATTAAGTCTAATTTTGCAACTGCCAAAGGGATTACAAATGCAAGCTCCTTGACTCTTCCGGCTATGGCCTCTCTTTCTTCTTCAGGATTTTTTGGTAATTCATTCATGATAATTTTTAATAATTATAACAATATGAATAGACTTCAAGATTTATATTCTGTCGTCGCATAATAAATTCACTGCTTGAAATTAAACGCGACAGCCACGTAAAAATCTTCGATTTTGTACGTGGCGGTGGGGGTGAGATTCGAACTCACGGTGGCCCGAAAGCCACAACGGTTTTCAAGACCGTCCTATTAAACCACTCTAGCACCCCACCAAGCGTAATTTTAACCTAAAAACATCCATAAATCAAATCAAGCTAAATCTCATCATTTTTTGTGTTATAATAGAGGCAGTCTATTCTACGAAGTATAATGATCATAGTACAATATGCCTAAAAATAAATATACATTTTTTGCTCCACAATTTATGGAACGAGAGAAGGCTCCGGGTTGGTATACAACAATTGCCGTCGCCGGTCTTATAATCGCCCTATTTTTCATCTTTTTTATGCATCGTTATTTGGCTGCAGTCGTTACTGTTCTTGGTGTAATTGTCCTTTTTAGATACGCCAACGTTAAACCCAAAAAACGAGAGGTAGAAATATCCGACGAGGGAATTAAAGTGGGGAAAAATTTATATCCCTATGAGAAAATCGTCGGCTTTTGGTTTATTGGAACTCAAGATGGGTTACTTTTGTATCTTAAAACAAAGAAAAGATTCTTTCCTAATATCGCCATCCCGATAGAAAACAAAAACCCTGATGAGATAAAAGTTGTTCTTTCGCCCCATCTCCCTGAATTACCATCTCAAGGCGAAGATATGCTGGATAAAGTCGGACGAATATTGAGATTTTAATCTTAATCTTCCAAATATTCGTAAATAAAAAATCATTG
>JAPLVI010000031.1 GCA_026397195.1 Candidatus Berkelbacteria bacterium
TCGTGAGTAATACGCGGCCAAGGGGTTTGACTAATCTTTTTTTCAGGAAACAATTTCTTTATCATTTCCATAAACATTTCTTCGGTTAATTTTAAAACATCCTCTCGTTCAACAAAACTCATCTCTAAATCAATCTGATAAAATTCACCGGGGCTTCTATCGGCTCGGGCATCTTCGTCACGAAAACAGGGCGCAATTTGAAAATATCGTTCTACGCCAGCAACCATAAGTAACTGTTTATATTGTTGCGGGGATTGAGGCAAAGCAAAAAATTTGCCTTGATTAAGTCTAGAAGGAACTAAATAATCCCTTGCACCTTCAGGAGTTGATTTGGATAAAATCGGCGTCTCTACTTCAATAAAACCTTTATCTTTTAAATAATTTCTAATAAATTGAATTACTTCAAAACGAGTCCTAATATTTTTCGCCATTCTTTCTGTTCGAAGGTCAAGATAGCGGTATTCCAAACGTTTTTCCTCATTAACCTTTATTGTATCCTTGTCTATTTCAAAGGGTGGCGTTTTTGAAGTTGATATTATTTGTAGTTCCGTAACTTTTATCTCAATTGCACCGGTAGGTATTTCTTTATTTTTCATTCCTTCTGGTCGCTCATTTACCTCCCCTCTTACCTGAATTACAAATTCTGGGCCTAATTTCTGAACTTTAGCATAAGCTTCTTTTTCACTAGGAATAAAGACAAGTTGAACAATAGCCGTGCTATCGCGTAAATCAACAAAAACAACCTTACCATGGTCACGTTTGGCATTAACCCAGCCAGCAAGCGTTACTTCATTACCTTTTAAATCTAAATTTAGCTCAGAATTGTATTGAGTTTTTAACATAAAATAATTACTTAACCATATATATTATACCAACAATACCAAACAAATAAAGGTTTTAGACCCCGAGGTTCCGGCCTCGGGGTCCACTCCCCCGGCACGGAGGCTGGGGTATTAAACCCTTTGTTGGCTCGCTCGCTCGGAAGCGAAAAGTTATTTTCGCTTCTCTCGCTACGCTCGCCAATAAAGCTATTTATCCCTAAGTCGACCTTGGTATTTTATTTTTACGAGCTGAATAATTTTTTTACTTAATTCATCAGCCTCTTTTTTAGTTAATGTTTTGTCTCTGGCTTGAAATTCAAGGTGATAGGCTAAACTTTTCTTATTCCGGCCAAATTTGCTTGATTCAAATTCATCAAACAGCTCTGTCCTTACAATTAGGTCAGAAATCTTTTTTATATCAGAAGCTAATTTCGTAGAATCGACATCGTTATCAACAACAAAGGCGAAATCTCGGGCCACCGAAGGAAATTTTGATATTTCACGGTATTTTATTTTACCGATTGATTCATACCCGCCTTCCATAGGTTTATCATTTAAAAATTGAGATAGATCTGCTTGAGCTACTGCCGCATGTTGTTTTTTTATTTTATAGCGTCTTAGTTCTTCTTCATTAAGTATTTTGGTCTGCCATTTTAAATCAGATAAAGTCATCTGATTAATTTTATCTATAATTTCAGTAATCTTCTCATTTTTATCGCCAGCAAGTCCAATGCCAAGATAAGTTTTCTCGCCCTCATTAATATCAAATACTTCTCCTATCTCAAATATTTTAATTTCAGAGAAAGTTGGATTTTTGGCAATTGCCTTCAAAAGCGACGGGAAAAGCGAATCACGAAGATATCTATTTTCCGGCGCTACCGGATTTTCAATTTCATAAAGAGATTCGTCCGTTTTTTTGAGAATTTCCAAATCATGTGATGACAAAAAATCATAAGTGTAAATTTCTGATAATCCCAAATCAGTTAATCTGTCTTTGAGAACCTCTTTTTGCGTATAGGCCGAGTTTGAATTTTTTGGTTTTTGTTTTGATAATGGTTCAACCTCAAGTTTGTCATAACCTTTAATTCTGATAATTTCTTCAGCTATATCCTGCCAGAGAATGATGTCATTACGCCAGGATGGAACTTTAACCGTAAAATCATTTTTTGTTTTTTTAATTATTTTAAAGCCAAGGCTTATCAAATATTTTTCCGCTTCATAACCTTCTATTTCTACCCCTAAAAGCAAGGAAACCTTTTTTAAATTAATACTAACATCGCGAGGTATAAATTTTAATTTAGTAATATCAATTATCGGACCTGTTTCTCCGCCTGCATATTTC
>JAPLVI010000153.1 GCA_026397195.1 Candidatus Berkelbacteria bacterium
TCAATACCAAATTTTGAATATTCTAAGCAACTTATTAGATCATCTGGGTCGCAAGCGGCGAATTACATTGAAGCAAATGAATCTCTGGGCAAAAAAGATTTTTTGATGAGAATTAAGATTTGTCGCAAGGAATCGAAAGAAAGCCGTCTTTGGTTAAAATTGTGTGATCTCAGCGAAGATAAGATATTGTTGGATAAGAGAGTAAAACTTATTCAGGAATCGATGGAGTTGACAAAAATATTTGGCTCAATTTTAGAAAAGAGTAAATAGTTTTTGAATTTAAATATTAGGATTTTACTATTGTTTAGAATTTAGTGCTTTGGATTTTGTATTTTTAACCGATTTATGGTATAATATAGGTGTAGTTTATCCTCTTGACTCCGAGATAGAGATGATATAATAGAATGGCTAAATGTTAAAAATCAAAGAAACTTGTCTCGGCTCGAGGCAGTCGAGACGGAAAAGAGGGAGAGTATTTAAAAGAATCATTTTTGCCCTGATTCTTTTTTGCTTTATTCTTTACCCTTTGGCTACGACTAATGCCGATTCTATTGCTGATAAACAACGGCAGTTAAATCAACTCAATAACCAGATAAAAGAAAATAAAAAGTTAATTGAACAGAAACGACAGGAAGCTCAAAATCTGGCGAACGCTATTGCAATTTTAGACGGTCAGATTAAAGAAGCTGAGCTTGCTCTAGAAGCAACTAGATTGCAGATCTCCGAAACCAATGATGAGATTGCGGCTAAAGAAGAAGAATTAAGGCAACAGAATAAAATTTTAGATGAATCCCTTCGCTTAATGTATGAAGAAAAAGAAACATCATTACTTGAAACTCTACTTTCGTCAAAATCATTCTCTGCTGTTTTAGACAGGATTGAGTACTTGAGTGTGGTTAAGACCAAGATTGACGCCACTATTCAAAATATTAAAAAGATTAAATCAGAACTAGAGGCTAAAAAGGCTAGTCTCGAGGTAATGAGGAAACAACAGGAAGCAACGACACTTTATCTTAACTCACAAAAACAAGAAAAGGATAAACTTTTAGCAGATACAAAAGGCCAAGAAGACCTCTACCAGCAACAATTAGCTGCAAACAAAAAAGCATATTCCCAGACAAAAACAGAAATGGAACAAATGGAAAGTGCAGCTAATTATGATAATTACAATGCTCCGGCGAGTCCATTTGGATTCTCATGGCCAACTGATTCACACAGTGTTGCTTGTGGTTGGCATTGTTATCATACCGGCAATTATTGGCACTCAGGGATTGATGTTGGAGGAGACTTGAGGGTTCCCATCTTTGCTGCTGCCGAAGGAGACGTAATGAATGGCTATAATGGTCAGCAAGATCCTTCCAATAGAAATACATGGGGTTACCGATTGGATTATGGTAATTACGTTAAAATTGATCACGGGAGCGGCTTTCAAACTCTTTACGGGCACCTTTTGTATAGTACGACCGTTCAAAATGGTCAGCATGTTGTTAGAGGGCAACTCATTGGTCTTATGGATTGTACCGGTTATTGTTCTGGTCATCATTTACATTTTGAAATAAGATATAACGGAACTCCGGTTAATCCTTTGCCTTATTTGCCCTAAATTTTATTATTAAAAATTAAAAAGAGCCAATGCGGTTCTTTTTTTGATATAATGATATTGAGTCAAATGCGAATCCGATTCGAATTTGCGATGCGAATTTATGCAAATATTCGCATTGATTAGCATGATAGGTTCGCATCGGATTGGCATTTAAAGTTTATTATGAAAAGAACTTGGATTGTTTTAATCTGCTCAATTATTGTTTTGATAATCGCTTTTATCTTTTTTATTTTTCCCGGATATTATTTTACTTATGAGTCAAAAAAAGCTGAATCGACGACGAGTGGCGGTCCTCCGCCCACGAGTTCATCAGGTGCACCGAGCTTTTCCACCAGCGGTCCGCCGCCTTCAGGATCTCAGACGCCAAGTCCAAGTGGTTCAAGTTCGCCCACTGCTTCAGGATCGAGTTCAGCCGGACCTTCAGCGTCAACTTCGGGAAGTAATGGTGTTTCACCTTCCCAATCCGGTGGCGGCACGAGCGGAGGTGGTATTTTTAATGTTCTCTATGGTAGAGAAATGAGAGAAGGGGAGGTAAAAACTCTAAGTGCTTCTATTGCCAATCCTGTGATTGGCGTAACAGCAGCAGCAGTCTTGGTAGCCTTTGTTCTTAACCCACTTCTTTCTTTATTATTTAATTTTCCTTTCCGCGACATATTTTATTTTCTCTTCTCTTCATTTCTTGAATTTTTGGGCATAAGAAAAAGGCGTCGTCCCTGGGGAGTTATCTATGAATCAATGAGTAAAAAATCAATTGCTGGCGCAGTGGTCAAAATTATTGAAGCACCTTCTGGCCGAGTAAAAGAGATGAGGATAACCGATAATGAGGGTAGATTTGGATTTTTGGTTGAAAAAGGAGTTTATAGTTTGAAAGTTGCGAAAAATGGTTTTTCCTTCCCGAGTCAAAAAATTACCCCCGATTCGAAAGGGAGTGATGGCTATTATCCTCAAGTATATCTAGGTGGAAATATTAAAGTTAAAGAAGGTTTTTTGGGATTAAATATTCCTTTGGACATGCAAGCCAACGAACCATCTAAAAGCCATCTTTTATTTTTGCGCTTTATTAGATTTTTTGAACGCATCAGACTCCCCATCTTAATAATTGGGACAATACTTTCGCTGGTTAATTTCTATCTTTTTAGGTCAGTCGTTGATGTTGTTATTATTCTGGTTTACCTTTTCTTGTGGGCTTTTGAGATTTGGAATTTAAGAAAGGTAAAGCCATATGGTGAAGTTAAAGATAAGATGAAAAAGCCGCTTGATCTGGCAATTCTTCGTTTTTTTAGGGTTAAAAATTCTAAACTTGTTATGACTTGTATCACTGATTCTCATGGAAGATTCTATGTTCTTCTTCCAGAAGGTAAATTTTATTTTACCGCAATGAAGAGTGGATATTTACCATATAAATCTCAAGAGATAAATGTTTCTAGAATTAAAGGCTCACCCGAGATAAAAGTCATAATGAAAAAGGCTGAATAGCTTGTAAAAAGGGGAGTTTTAGGATATTATCTACTCTGCTATGAGAAGAATAGAACTTTTATATTCATTCATCAATTTAATCGTCGATATCTTAATTTTGCTCGGCATTTTTCTTTCCGCCTATTATTTTAGGTATTCTTTTTCCGTGACAAGTATTCCTTATGGAGCAAAGATTGACCTCAAGGATTATTTTACCCTTTTATCTTTATTGATACCTGTTTGGATAGCCATATTTTTCTTTTCGAGGGTGTATCGAATTGAGGGAACGAGAAAAATCTTCTCTGAGCTTTCATCTATTTTTTGGGCAGTTAGTTTTTCTGTCGTTATTACCACAACAGTGATGTTTATCTTAAGGGATGTCGATTTCTCGCGGTTGATGCTTATTTATATCTGGGTTTTAGCTCTTGTAGCTCTTTCTCTTTTTCGAATCTTTTTCTTTTATCTGCGTCGCTATCTTGTAAAATATGGAATTGGGGCAAAAAGGGTAATGGTTATTGGTCAGAATGAGGCCGTTTTTACCTTAAGTCAATTTTATGATGATAATCCAGGCTACGGCTATAAAATTGTTCGAACTATCAACAATTATGAAAGATTAAAGATAAAAAGGATTGATAATTTAATCAAAGAGTATAGAATTAATCAGATTATTCAGGGTGAAATCTTTAAAGACCAGGAGAAAAATTTGAAATTAATGAGTTTAGCGCAAGAAAGACAGGTGGTTTTTTCCCAGATTCCGACCCTTTATGAGTTACGCAAGGGGGCTTATCAAATTGAAACGATGGGCGATGTGCCGCTCTTGCGTTTCAGACAAACCCCGCTTGATGGCTGGGGAAGAATAATGAAAAGAATTATTGATTTTATTATCTCAAGTATAGTTTTAATAATTCTATCTCCTTTTTTCTTAATCATTGCTTTAATTATTAAACTTGATTCTTCGGGTCCAGTTTTTTTTAAACAAAAAAGAGTAGTCAAAAGAGGTTATTTTTATCTTTATAAATTCCGTTCAATGGTAGATAACGCCGAGGAACTGAAGAGAAAACTTTGGAAGAGAAATGAGCGCAAAGAAGGAATCCT
>JAPLVI010000067.1 GCA_026397195.1 Candidatus Berkelbacteria bacterium
CAACGAGCTTCTTTTGCTTTTCTCTTTTTTAATGGCTGAGCTATGGGCTCGGTTTCTTCTTGATTATTATTCATAATTTATCCTTTTCTTACCAAATTTTACCCTAAATATGGTCAAAAGGCAAGAACTGTGTTCAGAGAACAGTAAACAGATAACAAATTACCTTCCCTAAAAGTTCTTTTGTTTATTCGATTGTTGACAAAATCGGAAATTTATATATAATCAAGTGGCACTGCCTGAAAACTACGAAGGAGAAGAGCGATGCCAAACCGAGACGACGAACAAGTACTGCACCGCTGGAGAGAGTTCCTCGTCGAGCGTCTCGGCGGCATCGAGAAAAGCTACGAGGAACTGCCAGAGAACCCGTGGGACTTGGTCAGTGATGAGATGCGCCACCGCATTGAGACCGAACCGCGTTTTCGGGAACTCGCCAGGGTCAACCCCCTCCTTATCCCGTCGATGCCCGACGAGGAGATGTGCGCTGTTCAGGGGCCGATCTTTGAGCTCTTCGGCTTCATGCTCTCCATTCCTGACCACATGGTCATCATGAGGGAGCTACTGCCTCTGATCCAACTCGAAGCGAGCCTGCTCGATGTCGGCTAGAGACCCTGCTTCTACCCCGCCTTTCTACAGGGCCAGAAACTCATCAAGGCTCGCACGGTCGGGGTTACGCCCTCGGCGGAGGCAGTAAAGCGGCTGCTGGAAATCGTGGACAAAGACGGGGTCTTTATGGAACTGAAGCACGGCTCACCACTTGACCTGCCCTTCGCTGACGGCGAGTTCGGCCAGGTCATCTCGATTGACCTCCTGCACTGGCTTCACGGCTGGCGCCGAGCCATTGCCGAGATCGCCCGCGTGGCGGCTGAGGGCGCATCCATCTTCATCTGCATGGTCAGCTACACTGTTCGCCATAGAGGCCCAATTGACCTCTTCGCGGTGGTGGAAACGCTGACCAAAAACGGCGTTGATGTTCAACGCTTTGACACCTTCTCGGCGGAGAAGTCGCAATCACCGCGTCTCTTCGTCTCGGGGGTCAAGCAGAAGAAGACCAAGGGCAAGCCCAGCGCTGGCTCGCCAATCCTCATCCCTCGTGAGGTTGGCTACGAAGGCCCTTGAGTCTTCGCGCCACAACGACTTGGTCCGAGCGGACCGACTCTTTGCCTTTGAGTCGGCCCCTCGGACTTTTTTATTTCAGAAATTGACATTAAGTAAAAATTATGTATAATAAAAACAGCACGAGTGATTCTAGATAAGGAGTGATGCCAATGGACATCCCCGCTGGTGTTGAGATTCACCCGGGCGACAACTGGATTGTCCGTCCCTTCCCCGTTCCCTCAATCGAGGCCGAAGACAGCCCTCTTCGGTCAGCCGGCTTCGCCGACGTCATCATCCGCCTGGGGACGAAGCCGCACTATCGCACTTCACACTCCTTCCTCTATCAGGTGGTAGAAGGGCAAGGCTATGTCATCCAGGGAGAGCGCAATGAGGCGGGCCAAATCGTGCGCTGGCACGCGCGGCCTATCAGACCCAAGATGTTGCTCTCCATCGACGCCGGCGAGCCGCATTTCTTCTTCACCGACGAAGAGGACCTACACCTTCAATTCGTGGGCTCGCTCTCCCAGTGCCTCCAGCATGACCGCGTGGAAGTCCCCCTGGAGGAGCTTGAGAAGCCGATGGTGCTCCACATGATGGGCAAGGTGCTGGGATACGAGGGGACCATCGCGAACCTCGAGCTTGAGGATGGCACCCTGGTCAATCTCCACGATGCCAACAAGCGGTTCGGAGTCGAGAAGGACTTCGAGCCAGGACAGGTAGTGCTGGTTGATCTCCATATTGACTGGCTCGGGGCAAAGGCACGAAAAGCAGCCAAGGAAGCGGAGACAACCACCGAATCGCCGAAGGGCGAGTGAAGGAGGGAGGATGATGATCAGCCTCATTGGGCCGGCCGTATGGATTGTGCTACTGATGGCCTGCACTGTATGTCTCACGTGGGCTACCGAGACAGCAGACCAGAAAAAGGAGAGAGTCCTTTCCTGTATCGGCTTGGTCACCGGACTCGTCGCCTTCTGGATGCTCATCTTCATCATCCTCACTGACACCCACAGCATACTCGGGGGTGTCTTCTGGCTGGGTGTCGCCTTAGGGGGAACATTGTTCCTCGTTCGCGTCATCGCCCGGGCGATGATGACCGGCAGAACAACACAGCAAGAGGGGAGATGATGGGTCTGATACGACTAACCAACAACTGGCCTCGCGGGCCGACAATCAACAAGCGTCGGCCCGTTTTCATTTTTTGACTAAATAACTCGGTAAAAGAGTCCAAAGGGAAGCCAAGATAAAACCAAATAAAATTTCTTCAGTTGGAGTGCGCAAAAACAATGGCCACATATGATTTAGATTCCAATACGCTGCAACAAAATTGGGATAGAAATAAAGACCGATATTAACGGCTAAAATAGTGAAAGCAGCGACGATTATACCTGGAATGATGCTTATCCAGTATTTTTTGATAGCTCTGATTAAAATCGCCAACCAAATCAAAAGAAAAGAGAAATTTAAAGCATTCATTGAATTGACTTTGATTATCGATTGGAAAATGGCATAAAAGCTAAAAGAAATAACAAAAAATATTAGAAGTTTCTTAATATCAATCTTTTTGACTCCTAAATTACTCTTAAGAAATAATCCGCCGAAAACAGATGCAATTCCGCCGACGCTGAAACAGTAAATCATGGTTTCGATACTTAATGGTTCGATGGCTTTGATCAAAACTGGCGGATGCCAATAATCAACACAAAACCAGATATCCAGAAATCCAAACGGCAAAAGTAAAAGTGAACCAAAAAGCTGTAATTTTCTAGTTTTAGGAGAGGCAAAAAATAAAATCAGCCAAAGAGCGGCAAAAATAATATTACCTAATAAAAAGGCAGACATATTTAATATCTTACGGCAAAAAGAACTTATTTTCAATTCGAATTAATTGATTATTTAAAGAATATTTAATTTTTTTAAAAAACGCGCCCGAATCTCGTTGCAGTTGTTCTTGCAAGAGATACGGGCGCGGGGCCCTGAAAGAGATGACGACATCGTCGCCATCAGGGTAGCTGGGTTGTCTCCTCGTCCGGTTTGTCCGGCATGATGGCGAAGTAGACCTTCGCGATCTCCTTCTCCCTGCCGGAGTTGTCCTTGTAGAAGACACTCAACCCCTCGGGGTCAACGAACATCTTGTCGTACCGAGCGAGCTGAGCGCCCTTGGTGTCGTACGCCGTATTGTGATAGACGACGATAGACGTGGGAACGTGGTCTTCCCGATCCTTGATGTCGGCGTAGAGGTAGTCGACCTCCCACCAGAAAGGAAAGACCTCACGCACGGGCGCGCCAGTTTCAGTCTCGACGACCGCCCTCGACTCGAAGCCGTGTCCTGGGTACTTGACCCGAAAGGTCAGGTACTCTTCTCGGCCGGTCGGGGGCGCGAGAGGAATGCCAGAACGAACAGCGCCGTTCTCCGCTGGCACAAGGTCAAATGGCGGTTCCGCCATGGTTAAGGCGAGGTCGACGTTGAAGTAGATCCGCGGGACCACCTTCTTTTTGCCCGCGGCGTTATAGCGGACATCCTGTCCTTCGATGCCTTCCTTTTCGTACTTCATCACCAGCTCACCTGGAGCACCTGCGTTGTTCTTGCTGATGACGAAGCCAGTCGGAACACGCGCCGCCTTGTCCTCGTCGCCTTGGTAGCCGTAGACGACTACCCACTGCGGGAAGACCTCCTTGAGCGGCGCATGGGTCTCGACATCAATCGTCATCTGTGATGTCAGCCCACCTTGGTACTCGACCCGGCAGATGATCCCCTCCTGGTCGTCCGGTGCAGGAATGGGGGTAACCGAACGCCCGCCACCGACCTGGCTCTCGTCCAGTTGCATTGGCGGCTCGGTCGCCGCAACGGTTCCTTCCTTGGTTGACGTCGTGGTCGCTGGTTTGGGGTCAGCGACGAGCTGGAGTTGGGCGAACTGGCTGCTGTTGCTACTCAGACAGCCGGTGAAAGCGATAATCACCACAAGACTCGTGAATAGCAACCAGTACCTGGCTGTCATGGTGGTCACCTGTTCGGATGGGATTCTTGTTCAATTTTATAATACTACAAAAGAGATATTTGTAAATAATATTTAGTTAGTCTTACAATGATTAAAAGCTTTTAGTAAAAATGAACTACCACCAGCTAAAGCCGGTGGTATCCTCGGCCTGACGCCTCGGCTAGTTCGTTACTCCTCCGCTCCCCAGCCCTTTCCGCGAAAAGAGCTGGGTCGCTTCGGGCTGGCTTATATCCCCCAGCCGGAGCTGGGGGTATTAGCCAGTAGTAATAAAAATATAGTAAAATAGGTTTAATAAATAAAAAAGGAGGCAAAATGTCGTGGATTATCGCCATTATTGTCGGTGCGGTTATCGGTTGGCTCGCCGGCTTAATTATGAAAACCGAAGAGCAGCAGGGATGCATCCTTAATATCATCATCGGTATTATCGGTTCGGCCCTGGGCAAATGGATTTTTGGCGATTTGATTGGCATTGGCGCTGCCTGGAAAGCGGGCTCGTTTTCTTTTGCCGGAATTATTTGGGGAGCCTTGGGAGCGATTATTTTGATTATTATTCTTAAAGCGTTAAAAGTCCTTAAGTAAACAAAAATGGGGCCACTGGCCCCTTTTTTGTTTCACCAAAATATTAGTTGACTTTATTCCCTTTTTATACTAGGTTTAGCCTGTTGAAATCCATCGGCAATCCACCAAGGAGGAACCAACTTGCTCTGGCGACATTTGCGACGGTTCGTCCCACATCTCCTCAAGTGGGCTCTCCTTTGGTGGGGGCTCGTCACAGGAGAGTTCACCCTGATTCTCTGGTCCATCAGTAAGTACGGCTGGTTGCCCCGATTCGATTTCGTGCATTGCTGGGTTACGATCTATCTCATCACCATCACTTGGACTGTCGCTATCCTCGCCGCCAACTTTGACTGGTGGGGAGAAGGCCGAGTTGCATTACGGGAAGACCAAGGGCAAAAAGAAGAAACAGAGAGCGCGGGTGGAGTAACCACCGGTACGCCTCAAGGAGAGTGACTGGTGGGAAACCACGCACCTGATGTCTTCCTCACTGTGATGCTACTCGTCACCTTAGCCTGGGCGCTCGTCTATGCCGTCTGGCTTTACCGTGATCCGGCCAAACACGACCCTCGCTGGCGAGCCAAGTCAGTGCTGTTCCTCGGAATCCCCGGCGGCCTGCTCTCCGCCATCTTCTACGACATTGGTCTACGAGAGCACAACCGCCTCGCCTTCCTCATCCCCAAGCTGTTGATGCTCGTCTACCTCGGCTACATCATCTGGTCCGCGCGCCAGGCCCGTATCTAAAGCCCCGAAAAGAAGACCCCCGACCCCCGGCTCTGAGGCCAACCCTCGGGGCCATTTTATTTTAAATGACTGGAAAAAGAGTACTCAAACTTTACAAAAGAGTCTTCTGCGGTCGCAAAATTTTATATGGCCGCATTATCGCCCTATCATTAATAATTTTGGTATATTCATAAGCGCTGGGTCTTATTCTTCGCTCTAAAGTATGATAGTCAACCTCAATCAAGCCAAATCGTGGCCAAAATCCCTTATCCCATTCAAAATTATCAAGCAAAGACCAATGTAAATATCCCCGCACATCGATACCTTCATGAATAGCACGGTGGACATTGCGCAATACTTCTTTAATAAACCAGCCACGCCGATAGTCAGTACTATCGACTAAACCATTTTCAGTGATATAAATTGGTTTTTTATATTTTGCCAAATCTTTTAAGACAAAATAAATTGATTGCGGATAAAGCTCAAAACCTAAACCCGAAACAATAGCATTTTCATTGCGATTGTAGCCACCCTCAATCAAATTGCGGAAATAATGGTTGAGCCCAATAAAATCAAGCTGATTTTTTATGCGGTTTAAAATATAAGAGTTCCACCACCAATCGCTCAACCATTTCAAAAGGCGGTTGATAGGTCTCTTGTTCTTAGCTTCAAAATAAACATTATTTTTGGCAATTGAGACTTTGAATTTAGGACTAATTTTTTTGATAATTTTATAAGCTTTTTTATGAGCCACGATTAAATGATTTAGAACCCAAAGATAAGAAAGAAAATTCTTCTCCTGCGGCGGCCAGACTCCCTGATAATAAGAAACACCAGCATAAATTTCTGGCTCATTGATGGTAATTAAGAATTTAACCTTGCCTTTTAGTCTTTGGCATATTTTTTTAACATATCGACAAAAGTAATTTATTGTTTTAACGTTTTTCCAGCCGCCTTCATTGGCTAACCATACGGGTAACGGCCAATGCCAGAGAGTGACAAAAGGCTCAATTCCTCTTTTTCTTAATGCATTGATCATAGAGAGATAGTGGCGAATAGCTTTCTCGTCAAATTTTCCTTTTTCCGGCTCAATCCTTGACCATTCAATCGAAAAACGCAAAGCCTTTAACCCCAATGATTTGGCGAGGTTAAAATCATCGCGATATTTATGCCAAAAATCGACTGCGTGGCCGGAAATATAATTTTGCGGATCGCAAGCGTATTTTTCAATTTTATACCAGTTGTCTAAATGACCAAATTTCTGGCAAGCCTCTTTGGCAAGACGTTTAGCATTTTTTCTTTCCCAAACTGACCAATCATTATAATTGTTCCCCTCGGTTTGGTGGCTTGAGATGCTTGCACCCCACAAAAAGTCTTTGCGAAAATAAAATATCTTTTGCCTTGGCATAGGTTTATTTTGTCCCTATTTTATCCGAAATAAAGACAATAGTCAATACTTAGTAATGAACTACCACCAGCTTAAGCTGGTGGTATCCTCGGCCTGACGCTTAGGCTAAGTTCGTTACTCCTCCGCTTCCCAGCCCTTTCTACGAAAAAAGCTGGGTCGCTACGGGCTGGCTTGTATCTTTAAGCCTTCGGGCTGAGGTTTTAAGCCAGTGAAAATAAATAATTTTTATTACCCAATAAAATGGTAATTTATCCACAATTGATTAACTAATAATAGAGTTATAATGTATTTAACATGATTTCTCTAAAATTTATTAAATAAACAATACTATGCTCAAAAAACGTTTATTTGTCTTTTTAGCCGGTGTCATTTTAGTTACCTTATTAATCGTTGTCGGAGTATTTATCAGGGGTCCGCATACTTTTGTTTTAGATATGACTCCAAGCGGTTCACCCTCAAACAGTCCTTCACCTTCACAACCCATGGGAACAACGGGTGGCCCTTGGCCAAGCGGTTCACAATCACCTACTCCGCCACCAACGACCTCCGGTCCACCATCTAGTAGCCCAACTCCATCAATGTCGATGAGCCCATCCCCAACACCTGGAGGCGGCCCATATACAATTATTTCAGAAGGAGATCTTGATATCGAAGTTTCAGGTGCCCATGGCATCATTCACGTTAAATGGCATACGACTTCCCCCATGACCGGAGTTGAAACTGTTTATTTTGGAATGAAGGGTGGCTCTCTGGGCTTTCCTTTTCAAATCGATCTTTCCCAAGGAAGCGGCGAATATGATATCTCCGGACCAATCAGTGGTGGACCGCCAGACGGCCCCGTTTGGAGGTTACAGACGGGTTATTGCTATGTAGACTTTTATTTCGATAAGTATTCAGTTGAGGTTGATTTCCCTATAAGCCCAGGTTGTTACGAAGTAGTCCCTCCACCCCAGGGAAAAGCTGGAATCTTTGGTTTTGTCTACGATGCTAATGACCCAGACCATCCCCGTATTGATGGTGCTTCAGTCACCCTTGAGGCTGCAGGTGGCTATCCGGTCTACCCAGGAACCATTTTGACTAATCCTGATGGCGAATATCAATACACCGATGTCAATCCTGGAACATTTTATAAATTGGTAGTAATGAAAGAAGGCTATGAGACAAAAGAAATACCCGATATTACTCTTCAAGCGGGGGTGGAAAAAAATCAAAATGCCGGACTGATGCCTCAAGCACCGCCTAAAGTAAAATTTACTTTTGCGGCTAATATTTATAATACACAAGATCAAAATTTTGCCACTGATGTGAAAG
>JAPLVI010000079.1 GCA_026397195.1 Candidatus Berkelbacteria bacterium
GGTGCAAAATGCTTACGTTGGCGTTTTTGAAACAACCGCCGCTGGAACAGAGAATGGAAATCTGTTTATTGAAGATGACCACGGTTTTGATGGTGGCGGGACGACTAGTGATGGTTACTATGATTTGGCTGATTTTATTGCGGCAGCCAACGTTCGCAGTATTGATGTTTACGCCTGGATTACTGTTTTTGGTCCAGAGTCGACCGTTAATGTTGGGGGTGAAATTTATAAAACCTGGGTAGACCCGGAATCGGATCACCATCGAACTTATATTAATAGTTTAATAACTCATCTTTTAACAATAACAAATTACGGTGGCCCCAATGGCCTCAAAGGAATTGTGATTGATTATATCCGTTATGCTGATGCAGGCCCTGCGGAAAAATATCGCGTTTATCAAGATGATGGAGCTTATACCGATTATACCGGCAATTTTGCGCCGGCTAATGCTACGGAAATCATTAGAGATGAAGTTGCCTCTTATAAAGAAACTATCGATGTGAGTTTCCCGGACAAAGAACTTGGGGCCGAGGTCTATTCAGCGTCCGATGATAGCACTTACAATAATTGGGTGACCGCTGATTTAGGCCAGGATTACGCCTTCATGGGGGCTAATTTGGATTTTATTATCCCTATGGCTTATCATATTGGCTATCATGGCCCGCAATGGGTATCAGAAGTAGTAGATTATGTTTATTCTAAGACCGCCGGGGTCTGTGGAGTTATTCCCCATATTCAGACCTATCAAGACGGCAAAGACATTGAATGGCCAGGACCAGGTGAACTAGCGGCGGCAACTGATCCAATTGATTACGCGAAAGTTTCTGGTCTTGCTTTTTATTCTTACGAAAATACTTCAGATAATGAATGGGTTGAGGTCAAGAATTCTTTTGATGATAATGGCACAAAAACTTTTGCCAATGAAATAATTTTTGGCAGTACCGGGACATATGATCTTACAGTAAAAGATGTTGCCGCTGGCAGATCAGGCACCCAATTAGGAATTGTTATTTTTGATGGGCATGCTAATGGTTCTCTTGTTTTAGCCCCAAGTTCCCCAAAGGTATATTTTATTCATAATGGAATGAAATCCTGGATTCTGGCCCCTTCTGTTTTTGAATCAAGATTTGAATGGAATCAGATTGTGACTATTAGTCAGACAGAAATGGATAATTACGTATTGGACAGCGGTGAACCAAACCTTCATTATCGGGAGGGTACACTCTTCAGGCGTTATGACCGACCAGAAGTCTATGTGGTGGAAGATGGTAAAAAACGACACATTAAATCTGCGACAGCCTTTATTAATCTAGGTTACAATTGGTCAAACATCATTTTAGCTGAAAATCAAGACATTCTTGATGCCCATCCCGATGGTGTTGATTTGGTTGATAGTTCTTCTTTACCCAATGGTACTCTCATTAGAACCTCATTGGCACCTGAAGTTTATATTTTAGAAAATGGCCAGAGAAGACATATACCTTCACCTACAGTTTTTTTGAGTCAATTCCGTTGGCAGGACATTGTTGTGGTCTCTAGCGAAATAATGAATTCTTTCCCTGTGGGAAGTCTTTGTCCCTATCGTTCTGGAAGTATTGTTCGGAGTCAATCCACTGGCGCGATTTATTTCATTGAAGAATCATTCAAGAGGCATTTTACTTCTCCCATGTTTTATTTTGGCTTGGGTTATATCTGGGAGGATTATGTTAATGCGGAATCATTGAGTCTGTTTAATTATTGTCTTAATGGCAATGATATGTATCAATTAGCAAAATATATTGATATAGTTGGCGATACGCAAAGAAATCCTACTGTCCATCAGACGGTCGTAAATTTGATGACCAATGATAAACCTTATCTTGTTTTTAATTCCGGGGATTTAGTTGATACTTGTTCAAGCGATAGCGGCTGGGCGACTTTTGATAACATCAACAGCTATTTAAGAGGCAACACGAGATATTATGCCGCACTTGGGAACCATGATGCTAGCTGCACTAATTTTGAATCAAGATTTGGCACGGATTTATGGCAATCAATGGATGTTGATAATGTTCATTTTATCCTTTTAGATACTAATGAGAGTTTGGCCTCCGGCACTGCGCAGTATATCTGGCTGGAAGCGGATTTAATTGCTCATTCTAGTGCAGCCTTCACCATTGTTATTTTCCACAAACCGCCTTCCTCCGGCCCGGTGGGGATTGCTGACGCGATCACCCTTTTTAATTCACATGGAGTTGAGCTTGTTATGAACGGGCACCAACATTGTTATGAAAGAGCAATTACTGGAGGTATAACATATACAATTAATGGTCGGGGAGGAGCAAACCCCTTGCAGGATCCATGCCATCACGATATATACACCCAGCATTACGAATCAAGTTATGGCTATGTTCGCTTGGTTTTAATTAATAATCAATTAGAGTTCATAGCTTATAATGATAGCGGCGTTCTGATTGATTCAGCTATTATTGCGAAGATTCCTTAGTTCGATGCCGCCGTAAATGGCGGTTTTTTTATTAGCCCGATAAGCCCAGCTGGTATCACCATAAGAAAAATGCCACCATTCGGCAGAATAATTTAGAAAGCCCGCTTTTTCCATTATTTTTTTGAGTAATTCACGATTTCTTTTAGCTGAATTTTCTGAACGTTTTTGGAAGCTTCGCATTGGCAATGAATGGCCATTTTTATAGCACAAGGTTAAATCCAAAGCTGCCCCGGTGGTGTGCCCGGGCGGAATGCCGGCATCGGGAGGAAAGACCAATTTATTAACTTCCCGGCGCAGGCGAGAATTTGGCCAACTGGGGTGCTTCTTTCTATTTTTGTCTATGGCTTTAAAATAATTTCTTTGTTGCGAGGAGAATGGCCGCCAGGCATCGCGGACCTTAAAGGTAATTCCTTTTGGCAGAAGATCTTGTGCTTTTTTTAGCATTTTTACGATAGTGCGCCTGGCATAAAGCGTTTTTTCTTGTGCCAAATCTTCTTTACGCCAAAATTCAATAAAAATTTTAGGGCAGTATTTTTTAAGAGGCACCAGCGGTTCTCCGTTGTCTTCAATTTTGATTTTCTTTAATTTAACAATCGGCATGCCAATCATAATAACTATTAAATAACATAAAATAAATTATTCGTCAACTAAAAATCACCCAAAAAGAGTGATTTTTGAAACCGGATAGAAGCGACTTTATAATTAATTATTTAAACTCAAAGCTGGTGAAAACATCATCAAACATGGTTGAATAAGAGTTCCACTGGTTAGTGGCAATTTCGAATTCAATTTTATAAATGGTTGTTCCTTTGACCGTATAGGCGCGAGCCGAAGTGGAAGCGTCGCCAGTCGAGGGAGCAGTGTATTGCCAGATTGATTCGATTGCTCCTTGCCCGCCCATTTCAATCGATCCCTCAACAATCACCCTTAAATTTTCAACTTCATTTAAAGCATAGTCTTGTTTGTCAAAATCAATTGCTTGTTGGGCGGTTAAATTCTGGTCATTGTTGGATGCCCAGACCCGAATCGTCATCGGCGGATTCCAGGTGGTGAAAGTTGCGCCGTCGCCATTAACTGATTCGGTCTTCTCCATCCCGGGCGGAACCTGAACCGAAAAGCCAAAACGGGAGTTATTATAAGTTTCCCACCCGACGCGTTTTTTGGGGCTCGCGGTTGGCGTTTCAGAGCCAGAGGAGCTGGCGGAAGGCGTAGGGGTATTTGATGGCGACGGCTGATTGCCGCGCATTATAAAATAAAGAACGATGCCGAAGCCGACCATCATCAAAACTATAATGATGATAAGAATTATCAAAAGAGATTTAACGGAATTATTTTTTTGTTTTTTAGCTTCATTGAGCTGATTGTTTTTGAGAAGCTCTTTCTCCTTTTTCATATTCCTCCCTTCTTAATAATAGCAGTTCTATTATATCATATTCTTGTCTTTTGTTATTTCTATTCATATAATTAAGGCGAGGAAGGAGATTTTATGGCTTATAAACGAAAATCATGGAAAGAAAAACTAATGGATGATAAAGGATTTCCAAAAGTAGAGAAAATTACAGGCAAAATGAGCAAGCGTTGGGGAACGGGAACGGTTGTTATTCCGGCGCCGATTGAAGTTGACGAATTGATGCGCAAAGTGCCCAAGGGTAAAGTAACGACGATCAATGAAATCCGCAAGGCTATAGCAAAAAAACACAAGGCCACAATTGGCTGTCCAATTACAACGGGAATTTTTGCTTGGATTGCTGCCCACGCGGCGGAAGAGGATGAGGCGGTGGGGAAAAAGAAAGTTACTCCTTATTGGAGAACGCTAAAAGGAGAAGGAGAATTAAATGAAAAATATCCCGGAGGCATGCAAAATCAAGCCTCGCGGTTAAAAGCTGAGGATTTAGAAATTGAATGGAATAAAAATAAGACCAAAGCCAAAGTAAAAAATATTGAGAAATATTTAGTTAAATTTTGAGCTCTTAAATTATCTTGTTACCATTCTGCGGAAAAGAGGTACAGCGATAATTAATGTTACCGCGCCGAAAACTAATAAAATTATTAGTTCAGTTCGAACGGCCATTATTCCGGCGCCCAAAATCATTACTTTGCGCAAGGCTTGGATGGCGTAAGTCAAAGGCAAAAGATAAGCGATTTTTTGCATAATTGAGGGCATCTGCTGAATAGGAAAGAAAACGCCGGAGAGAAAAAGCATGGGAAATTGGAACATAAATAAGAGCTGGGTGGCAGTTTCTTGTTCTGTGACCGCCGCTGAAACAAGGATACCGAGCCCGACAAAAGAAAATATTCCCAGAACCAGCAAAAGAAAAACTAAGAAGATATTGCCGTGAATTGTTACGCCAAATAGAAAGATAGCCAAAAGCATGACGATAATTCCCTGGATTAAGCCGCGGATCGACTGGGAGGTTGCCTTGCCTAAAATAATTGAGAGACGTGAGATGGGGGCAATCATAATGCCGTCAAGCGTTCCTTGTTCTTTCTCGCGTGCAACAGAGGCGGCTAAACCAGTAAGTACGGCCGTCATTACGACCATAGCCATAATGCCCGGAGCGACAAACTCAAAATAATTAGTCTCCCCAGGGATTAATCCCTCGAGTTTAGTAATAATCGGCTGGATAAAAGATTGAGCTGAAGCACCTTGGACTTGAACACGAGTAGTTAAAATTTGATTTACCTTTTGCATCCCCACTTGTTGACTGAAAGCGTTTACGACTTGGGATAATGTTTGGGTAGCCAACGCCGAAATTTGAGGATTCGATTGGTCTTCGACAATAATTACTTCTGCCTGTTGATTTGTATTTAATTTGGCTGAAAAATCTGAAGGGATAACTAGCCCACCATTAACCTCCTGATTCTTAATGCCATTTTTAATCGCCCCTAAATCAGAATAAGTTTTCGCTTTAAAGGCTTTTTGGTTATTAGCAGGGGCCAAATTTTCAATAGTCGTTTGTAGCTGGTTGCTCACTGTCTGGTTGTCTTGATTGGCAATGCCAATGGAGATATTTTTGATTGAATTTTGGCTGGGAAAAATAAAGCCGGTCAAAATCATCATGAATATTGGCATAATAATGAAAGTCACGAGTCTGATTCGGTCGCGGCGGAATTCAAGTAAATCTTTTTTGGCAATTTGCCATAAATCGGATAATATTTTTTTCATAATTACCTCACGCGATTATTTGTTGGCCCACCAAAATGTCCTCGTCTTTCAACGGGAGCGCTCTTTTTGGCGGTATCCCTGATATCTTTGCCCGTCAATTCCAAAAATACATCTTCAAGAGTTGGATTTTCGATATTTGGAACTAATTTTTTTAAATTTTCGACCGTATCCAGGGCGACAATTTTGCCGTGGTCGACAATGGCTACGCGATCGGATAAAATCTCCGCTTCGTGCATATCATGGGTAGTAAGTATCATAGCCGTGCCCTTTTTGTTGAGCTCACGAATAAAATCCCGAATCAGCCAGGTTGTCTGTGGATCAAGGCCAAGCGTTGGTTCATCAAGAAAGAGAATCTCCGGTTCAGTCAAGAGCGCGCGAGCAATATTGATTCGTTGCTTCATCCCAGTTGAATAAGTTCCGGATTGGTGGTCGCGCCATTCTTCCATCGAAAGACGTTTGAGCCATCTATCAGACCTTTCTTTTATTGTTTCGCTCGATAATCCATTTAAATGACCAAAAAACTGCAGATTTTCATCAGCGGTTAGATGATTATAAAGGATAATTTTTTCCGCGACCAAGCCGATATGTTTTCTTACCTCATCTGATTTTTTTTCAATATCGAGATTGGCAACCTTAGCCCTGCCTTTTGTCGGTCGAGTGAGTGTGGTCAGTATCCGGATAATGGTTGATTTACCCGCGCCGTTAGGCCCCAAAAGGCCAAGAATCTCGCCTTTTTTTACGCTAAAATTAACCTCACAGACAGCGCAGAATTTTCCAAAATTCTTAGTTAAATTTTTAACCTCAATAACATTTTCTTCTTTATTCATTTTTTGTTTTACGCAAGACCTCTTTGAGATTGTTTAGCTTGTTTTCCAAATGGCCGAGAATTTTTTCTACTTGATTAAGTTTAGTTAAAGCAATTACCTGTTTGCCCAAACCAAAAACCAAAAGCTTTTCTCCTTTTTCAAGAGAGAGCGCTTCTCGCGCTTCAGCGGGAATAACAACCTGTCCCTTTTCACCAAGGGTGGTCGAGCCGTAGAAGTGTTTGCGATGGTGATGGAAATGTTTACGCATAAATCCTACAATTAGGAAAAGTATGATATTAAATAATAGTAAATCTATAATTTTATCTTGTCAAGACTATTTATTTTTGTTAAGATTTGTTTGTATTCCGCGGTAGCTCAATGGTAGAGCAGGGCGCTGTTAACGCCAAGGTTGTAGGTTCGAATCCTACCCGCGGAGCCAGTAAGGAAAAGTCAATGATTTTGAGGCCGCCTCGCTTCGCTCGGCGACCAAATTGAATGGGATTTTGGGCGAAAAAATCAATTGGCGGTTTTGTGTTTCGTTTTGCGAGGTCAGTAAAAGAAAATTTTTATCGAAAATATGAAATACATTATCTACGCTAGAAAATCTACCGAAGATAAAGATCGACAGATTCTTTCGATTGAATCGCAACTCACAGAGTTGCGAGAATTTGCTACCAAAGAAAAACTTGAAATTGTCGCTTCCTTTCAGGAAGCAAAAACTGCCAAAGAACCTGTAAAAAACATCGGCTCGAACCACATTTTAGTAAAAGAAAAATATGAGTCCTCTTGCAAAAACAGTTTATAATACTGTTTCCAATTTTCTTTTAAAGCATCAATGGATTGATCGAGTAAAGAAAAGTTTTGGAAAGTCTGAGGTAGAGCGATACGCCGAACTCAATATAGGAACTGGTGGACTGGATATACTTGACGCAGTACATTGCGTTATGGACGAAGGTCGTACCAAAACTTTCCTTGAGACAATAGACGCTGTAGTTAAGCCTTCGCATATTGTTATTGAAGCAGGCATTGGAACTGGCATTTTATCTCTTCTCGCCGCGGCGCTCGGAGCAAAGGTTTACGGTGTAGAATTAAGCCCGAGTGTTTTTTCGCTTGCCGAAGAAATTATAGACGATGCCTCTCAAAATAAAATTATTTCACCAAATAGCATTATTTTAACAAAAGATGATGCAACAATATGGATCCCGCCAGAAAAAGCTAATATTATCATTAGTGAGAATATTTATACAGGGATGTTTTATGAAAAGCAAGTACAGATGATGAATCATCTCAGAAAGTTTTTAAAGAATGGTGGAATTGCTATTCCAAGTGAAATGAAATCATTTATAATATTAACTCAGACCGAATTTTCTCATACTCCGAAACATGGAGAACCATTTATTCCATCAAAAGAGGAAAATAGAATTTATCCATCTATCGAACTTTCTAATCCTGTGTTATACGACCATATTGTTTTTACCAAAGAAACATCTATACATTTTGAGAAAGAGCTTTTAATTCCTGTTGAGAAAACCGGTCAGATAAACAGTTTAACAATTTATAGTCCAGTTAGGATGCCGAATAATACTATGATTGGTCGTTTTGATACTACTTTTTTCAATAATGACCTTATCATTGCTTTAGGAAAGCCTGTGGATGTTCAAAAAGGAGACCGAGTGAAAGTAAAAATGATTTATGAGTACGGAGAAAAACCTGAAGAATCTACTTTTTCTGTTGCTCTTGTATAATTTTGCCGCCAAAGAAAAACTTGAAATTGTCAAAGAACGCGGCGAGCCGCAAATTACGGGGGTTTGCTTTCGCCGCCGCAGGCGGCGAAAAATGTTCGAACTATTTTAAGTATACGGAGCTGCTTTTTGAGTCGAGAGGATTCGAACACGAAGGGGGTCGGGGAAACAGTTGTTTCCCCGCTTGGGGTGACCTGACGAGCCGCGGCGAGGAAGACCAGAGGGCGGAAGCCCTATGGGGAGGAGCGAAGCGACGACGTTCGAGTCCTACCTGCGGAGGTTACAAGACAAATTAGAAAAATCCTACCCGCGGAGCCAAATATTGCACAACTAACGCATTTCATGCTACAATCAACAAGTCACAGCTGTATGTAAAAGTAGCGTAGTCGAACTTTTGTTACATTGTAATGCATGTGCATCTAACTAATTATTAATACATACTATGGAACAAGGAAAAATTGCTCGCTTGGTAGCAGATCGTGGATTCGGCTTCATAAGTCGTGAAGGTCAAGAAAAGGATCTATTCTTTCATTCGACCGAACTTCAAGACGTAGAGTTCAAAGATTTGAGCGAAGGTGATGAAGTTCAGTTTGAGGTAAGCGAAACTCCTAAAGGACCAAGCGCAACCAAAGTCTCACGTTTATAAAGAAATTTTTGCGTTCAAATAAAAACCCCGCGAGTGCGGGATTTTTAGAGTTTTTCTTCAGAAAAATTTTAAGCTTCTCTTGCTGGAAAGTGATTTACCCCGCATCTTTTTCGAACAAAAGGTGCGGGGTTTATTTGAGAAGACAAAAAATCATAAGCCCCTTCCACTTCACTCGATTTTGAGGTAATCCTTGGAGATCTGTTGACTTCCAAGAGATAGGGCTTTTTGGTATCTTTATCAATGATAATGTCAGCTCTCGACCAAGACAAACCCAGCAATTTGCTTGCTTTTATGGCCATCTTTTTTATTCTAACGGGTATCTTTTCTAAATCTACAAAAACTTCTTTGGCTCCATTACAAACATTATTTCTAAATTCACCTTGGCAATGATAACGTTTTGCACCTGCTACGACAGTCCCGTTGACTACCAGCACCCCCCAATCATATCGATTGGGAATGTATTTTTGAAATAAATATCTCTTATGCCTAGGAAGCTTCCTCATCTTTTCCACAAGCTCCCTTTCTGTGGTAATAAACTTTGAATGGACACCTTTTGTCCCCTTGATATCTTTTATGATTAGGGGGTAACCGCAAATTTTTCCAATTTTTGCCAGGCTTTTTTTAATATCTATTCTGCTTAAAAACAACATGTTGGGGGTTTCAATGCCTCCCAGGGCAAAAATCATATTATCTGATCTTTTGGAAGTGCTTTTTTCTACATAAGTAGAATGGACATTTGAATGGTCAAGGTACAATTTAATAGCATAAGCCAAATCGCGGCTTTTCCAAGAGAAAACAAGCCAAACAAAAGAAAAACTTGCTAAATCGATTCCTTGATGTAAGACTTTAACTCCTTTGTCTTGGAAAATAAATTCTAGGTCCTTAAAACCGCCCTTGGTTAGTTTTATAGGAAAGGAAAATCTATCAAGCATCTGCTCAATATTTTCGAATGAGGGCAAGCAAAGTAAGTTAAAAGTTTTTTTTGCCATAGGAAATCGATAATAACTAAGACATATCTTAGCTGGCTTAAAAGTGATCATTACTGAGAGCTTTCAGATAAATATTACAGAGAAAATAGCAGAAGAATGTCTTTCTAATATAAACTATTTTTTCCTTTTTGTAAACCCCCTCACCAAAAATTTTGGTGAGGGGGTAAAGAGCATTTTTTGTTGTAAACAAATTGGCATAATGTTATAATTTAAGAGATTAATCTATTATCAAAAGGAGAGGTTATGAAAATTAAAAGGGTTATTTATCCAATTCTGGCATTAGTATCTGTTTTTTGTCTTTGTTTGGCCCCTTCAGCTCTAAAGACGAGGGCACAAGATGGTGGTGGCAGCAGCAGGGATGTAATACCGCCAACCACTTATATCACGGGAGATCAGGCGCACGCGCGTCTATTCAAGTACAACAACGCGATTTTCACCAATATTTCGGCGGCTAATCAAAATATTTCACCGGAGGTTAATGCCGTCGCTTGGAATGACAGTTATTGGGCGATGGTGGCGAGAGGCCGGCTGTGGAGATCCGACAACGGGATTGATGTCACCGAAGTCCTTACCCCCGACCCGGTCACACCATCAAATAATATTTATCCCTATGTCGCCATTGCCTCAAATGGTGCCCTAGGCAAATGGCTGGCGGGCACATTGATGGGGAGAGGCATGTATTATGACGGAATAAATACTCCGTCGGCGTATCATTTATCAAATAGCGATCTAACGGCTGAAGTTGACAACACCACGGTGACTTTCCCCGTTCAAGATGGCACCAAATTCAAGCATAATGATGTCGTCCAGGTGAGTATGGAATATTGTCTGGTGGATAGCGTCGCCGGCAACGATTTGACTGTGGTACGAGGCTACAACCCGATGACAGGAGGTTCAGATCCATCGCAGGCATTCCCACATCCAGGATGGGACGGTGATATCAATGTGCGTGTAGCCTTCGCTGATATTGTGAGCGTTGACTGGGATGGCAACAATGGCAGGTGGATTATCGGAGCTCTCACGCCGGATTTTAGCACTCATTTGTTTGCCACCGACGCGACTGGTTTATCCACCGACCTCACCGACCCGGACTTACCAGGAATCAGCAACCTCAAGGGCGATTATCGGGTTGTTGGCGGCCTTCCATATTATCTGGTCGGCGGCAAGACGTTAGATGGCACCGCCTCAAAGCTTTATACTTACAATGATATTACTACTTTTACAGATATCACTGATCAAATTCCTAATATGAACCAAGGCGTCACGGTGATTACTGGCGGCACAAACAACTGGCTGGTCGGTGGCCAAGGAAGCGATATTGTAGCGGGACACCTGCTGTACAGTGTAAGCGAATCCGAAGGCGTATTCACGGAAACTCCTATTACGGTACCAGCCGGACCAACCGGACTAGCATCAGTGACCGCTATCGGATATGGCGGCGGAAACAACTGGTTAATCGGCGGTACAGACAGTGCCGGAATGGCTCGGCTCTATAGCTATAATGCGGGAACTTTCTCGGATTTGACCGCGCATATGCAGGAAGAAACCCAGGCAGCCATCACGACAATAAATTCTATCGCTTGGAATGGTTCATACTGGCTAATCGGCGGGGCGGGAGAATTCAACGTCAGCCCGGATGTCGGCGGCTCGGTTGCGGCTCCAGATCCAGATAATGAAGGCCAGCCAGGCAATGATGCCAAAGTTGCCTTTACCGGCGGTACTGTTGACCACGATTCTTCAGTCAGAGTTAATGAAGTAAGCGCGGGAATAGCGTCTGATGCCAGTCTGAAACCCGTAGGTTCAACTTATGATTTTACTTGCCAAGACTTGTTAACCAATAGTCTAGTTGCTCAATTTGATAAATCAGTTACTATAAACCTAAGCTACGATCCGACACAACTTGGTGATAAACCAGAGAGCAGTTTAACTATTGCTTATTATGATGCCGCTTCTGGAAAATGGATGGCTGCGTCGAGCACTGTTGATACTACTAATAAAATAGTAACTGCAACGGTTAATCACTTCACCCAGTTCGGAGTTTTTAGCAGCGAGTTACCTTATACTGGGAATTAGTTTTTTAATAGACGATGGAAAAGATCAAGAAAAGAAAGCGAATAAGAATAATTATGGCCATAACGCTTTCTTTTTTTGTCTTGTTGGCATTTTTCTTGGTGTACCATCTCTATGCCAATAGAAATAAAGAAAATAAGAATTCGGATACAATCAGCCCAGAAATTAGTGGCTATCAGACAGAGCCGAACTCTATAATAATCCCAAAAATAGATATTAATAGCAAAATTTACGACGATCCAACGCCTGGCGCTGTAACAGATTCTTTTTTAAATAAAGGGCCCAGCTACTACAATGAAAATACTAATAAGCCGGACCAAGGGAATACCGTCATTTTTGGTCATTCAGCCTCAACCCAAGAACATGATGCCCCTTTTGCTCGTATTGGCAATCAAGAATTAAGTCTTAATGATGAAATTATTCTAACCGATAAGGATAATCATATTTATAAATATAAAATTTCTGAAATTAGAACAATAGATTCTAATGATTTTTCAGTGATTCAACCAAGCGAAAAACCCACCGTAACTATAATTACCTGTATCGCCCCAGATTATCCCAAAGATAAAAGATTATTGATTAGGGGCTCACTTAGCGATAATTAATAAGCGTAAAATATATACCTTTTCTTGCTAAAGAAGAAAGAAAAGACTAAGATAAGAGACAAAGATTCTAAATCGAGGCTGCGAGTTGGCAATATAAAAAATAAAATAAT
>JAPLVI010000121.1 GCA_026397195.1 Candidatus Berkelbacteria bacterium
CTGATATCAAGGAAGCGGAACGAGGTCTTAACGAGGCAAAAAAAGTACTTAAAAAAAAGTTTGATCTTGTCATTCTTGATGAAATAAATGTGGCGATTGCTTTCGGGCTTCTAAAGATAAATAAAGTAATTAAAATTATTGAGTCTCGTCCGATTGGCACCAATGTTGTCTTGACAGGCAGACGCGCTCATCTTAAAATGATGGAGATGGCTGACCTTGTCACTGAAATGAGAAAGATAAAGCATCCGTATGATATAGGCAAGAAAGCCAAGGCAGGAATAGAGTATTAAAATTTAACTTTTCAAAGTGCGGTAATCCGGTGCAAAACCGGAGCGGTCCCGCCACTGTAACCCAGCTCTATCATGGTATAGAAAGGGCTGGGAGCCAGAAAACCACTTTGAAAATAATCCCTAATTAGGGCTCTCGGGAGAAGAGTATTTATCCAGCTTCCGAGCTGGATTTTAAAAACAATATGAAAAGCTATCTAAAGTTTATTAAAAAATTTTATCTGCCATTACTTGGCATTGCAGTAATTGCTTTAATCTATTTCGGGGTCAATGGAGTGAGAGCTGAACTATCACAAAATCAAAATGACAAAACAACCAAGATCGAGGCAAGCGAGACACCGCTGAATATCGTCGCGGTTAACGAGACGACACCTTCTTTAACTTCATCGCCAACTTCCACCCCAACTAAAAATGAAACACCGACTGAAACGCCAGAAGTAAGAAATATTGCCGGCCCAAGCCAAAAGCCGGTGAGTCAAAAAGTCTTTACGAGGATCAACGCCTCAAGAAGAGCAGGGAACTATTCTGTTGATTATTTGGAAAATGAAAATGCTTTTCAGCTCTTATCAAGAATCACCAATGGCGACATAAAATACACCAATTGGGGAGGGGATTTGGGAATTTTTATTGATTGTATCGGCGGAGTTTGTAGAACTAAATTTTATGAATTTTCCTGGTCGTTTTATATAAATGGAAAATTCTCAATGGTTGGGGCCTCTAATTATATTGCCCAACCAAACGACTTAATTGAATGGAAATATGAAGCTTATTAGCGATATTAGCTAAAGTTAAGTTTTTATGAAAAAATTCTATCTGCCTCTAATTAGCATCGCCGCCATTGCCATTATTTATTTCGGAGTTAATGGGGTAAAAGCCGAACTTTCCCCAAATAAAACTGAAGTCCAGCCAACGCCCGAAGTAAGTAATATTGCCGCGCCAAGCCCAACCGTAAATCAAACTAAACTTACTTTACGTATTAATGCTGGTAGCGCGGCTGGTAATTATCCCGTTTCATACAAAGAAGATGAAACCGCCTATCAGCTTTTAGTTAGAATTGCGAGTATTAATCATTTTACTATTAATGCTACCAATTATGGCTGGGGAATGTTTGTTGAGGGGATTGGAAATTTGAATAACACTCGAGATATTTCCTGGTTTTTTTACATCAACGGAAAAATTTCTGAAGTCGGCTCTGCCGCTTATCAAGTTTTGCCCAATGACTTGATTGAGTGGCGTTATCACGAATATTGGATCTATTAAACCCCCACACCAATAATAAATTATAAAAAATAAATTAAAATGAATAATAGAAATCAATTGGTGTGGAGGTAAAGGAGAGGAATGAAAATAAAAAAGGAAGAAATTTTAGCTATTATCTTAATTATTTTTGCTGCTGCTTCGCGGCTTCTGCCTCATCCGGCAAATTTTGCGCCAATTGCAGCCGTGGGAATATTCTCTGCATTCATTTTTAAAAATAAATTGTTAAGATTTGGCGTTCCTATTATCGCTATGCTTGTTTCAGATGCGATTATTGGTTTTTATACGCCGCTCGTCATGCTTTCTGTCTATTTGGGCTTTTTTATCTCAACACTTCTCGGCCGATATTTAAAAAATCATAAGTCTCCGTCTAATGGGGTAGGAGTTTCGCTTTTTGCCTCATTACAATTTTATCTAATTACCAATCTCGCCGTCTTTCTCTTTACACCCCTATATGCCAAAACTTTTTCCGGATTAATCCAATGCTATTATCTCGCCCTACCATTTTTTAGAAATACAATTTTGGGTGATTTATTTTATAGCGGAGCAATCTTTGGACTTTATTTTGGATTAAAATATCTATTAAACTATATAAAGAAAACAAAATTGGTCTCTAAATATAATTAGATCTCATTAAAACTAAGGGTTAAATCTTTTATCCCTCGACTATGTTTGCATTTTTTCGTATCTCTTGTATAATATAGTCCAGGCAACAACTACCCAATACCCCAAGGGAGGGAGCCGGTTGAGAAGTCCCATCTTCGTCTTGCTGTTCACAGTCCTTGTTGGCGGATGCAGCAGAAAGGAGGCGGCAACGTCGGCCCAGGTGACCCCAGAGCAACAGACGTCCAACGCCGTATTACGACCCTGCCTTGCCCTTCCCTTCAAGAGCGGTACACAATACCGCATCACGGAGGGATGGATCTACTCATCTCAAGAACGAAACATCCACGGGCACGAGAAACACGGTGGCATCGACTTCGAAGTGCCGAGGGGAACACCGGTGCTCGCTGTCGCCGATGGCTACGCCTTGGCGTCCTTCCATCAGATCTACTCCGGAACGTACGAGGGGAAGCGCGTCGGCTTCGGACTCGGTCGCTTCATCCAGATGTGGCTACCTGACGTTCAAGTCTTCCTGCAGTACGGCCACCTGGCGAAAATCGCTGAGGGTGTGCCTTACTTCCCGCCCAACAAAGTGGGGGAGATACTTGAGCCACGAATCGTCTATCACGGACCTCGGGATCTCGACCTCTCGGCGATGAAGTTCGTCAAGCGCGGCGAGGTAATCGGCTTCGCCGGCGACTCGGGCTTGTCCTGGGGCTACGACGAGACTCCCGAGTTCCGTCCTGACCCCAAAACGCATCCCAGCTGGGATGAGGTCCACCTCCACTTCGAGGTTTTCCGGCGAAACGAGGAAGGCCAGAAAGCCGAGTGGTGGGACCCATTTGGGGTCTACGGCGATGCCAGCCTCTATCAGGATCTTCCGGCTCACGTCAAGGGAACGACCCTGTGGTTGACCGCGCCTGACGGCACCTTCCTCTACGCCGATGCACCTCCACGCTAACCAACTCCGGGGCCCGCCCCAAACCTGCCTGCCTGCGACAGGCGCTCTCCGCGCCGTCGCAGGCATTTTCTTTTCTTACAAAAAAATTTGATTTGAAACAAAGCTGTTCTCTGATATAATCTGACTGATACAAATCTATGCAAAATTTTTTAATTCTTTGCCGAATTTTAAAATAAAATTATGTTCAAAAAATTCAGCAATAAAAGATTTATTTGAAAATATAAGTGCTGAGAAATTGGAAATTAATAAATAATATGAATATAAATTTTAAAAATAAAAATATATTAATAACAGGAGCAACTTC
>JAPLVI010000016.1 GCA_026397195.1 Candidatus Berkelbacteria bacterium
AAACACTGCTAAAATCACCTGCCGGCATTGATACTATTAATGTCCACCCCTCACTTCTCCCCCTTTATCGCGGCCCCAGCCCCATCGAATCAGCTATTCTCGCCGGCGATAAAAAGACCGGCGTTTCAATTATGGTTTTAGACGACAAAATGGATCATGGGCCGATTATTGCCCAAGAAGAGGAGGCTATCGACGACGAATATGATGATTTTATTACCCTCTCCGAAAGATTGGAAAAGCTCGCAGCAAAAATGATCATCGACGTTATCCCCAAGTTTATCAATCATCAAATTAACCCTAGACCACAAAATCACCAAGCAACAACTACCTGTAAATTAATTAAAAAAGAAGACGGTAAAATTGATTTCAAAAAAGACGCCAATAACGTTCTTCGCCATATCCGGGCATTTGTTCACTGGCCAGGAAGTTACACCACTTGGAAAGTGGAGCCTCGCGGGGCGGAATCCGCCGAAGCATCCCGAGCGGAACACGGACGAATAGTCCGAGTGGAGCATCGAGAGCGAAGGCGGAAAAAAAACAAAACCATCAAAATTATCGAGGCTAGACTCCAAAACCAACTCCCCGAACCTCCTTTTACGGCTGGTATGGTCTTTAAAACTTCCAACGGCAAACCGGCAATCATCTGTGGAAATCAAGCCATTGTCATTGAAACAATTCAGATTGAAGGCAAAAAACCAACCGATTCGATATCTTTTCTCAACGGTTATCCTGATTTTATCGGAGGGAATCTAGGTTAATTGAAACATTAAAACACAAGAACATAAAAACATTAAAACAATTTATGGACGAACGAGAACCAAATCCATCCGAAGAAGAAATGATAAATATGCAAAATGAAGCAAGCGAGATAAACGAAATGGTCGATAAAAACATCATCTCTCGCGAAGAAGCATCAACTTTTGATTATGCAACTGAAATGGAAATCCCTAAAAGTTTACTTCAAGAGCCACCAAAATTGTCTGTGAGATTAAAACAACAAGTGCTTTCAAAATTCAGTCCTGAAGATTTTAACCCAAAAAAACCAGTGACTCCAGACGAAATAACTCATGAACATCGCTTTATTCCGATCCATGGCACTTCTTTCCATGCGATAATGCCAATTTGGTTTGGGGCAGGAAAAATAAGAATGCAATATGGAAGTTTTGGTGCAAAGACAATGTCAGGAAGTAAGCCCGAAGAGGCAGGTAGATATTACGAAAAAGGGGGCAAATTTTATCTTCATGGAGATGTAGAGTATATGGATCCAAGCACGGGGTTGATGGGATGGATGGGCGAAACAGATCAGTTCCCAATTGTAATTGTAGGCAATAAAAATATCGATGATCAAAGAAGCTTTGGAAAAACGAATCAATTTTGGGGACTTTCTAGATTTAAAGCAATGCAAGAACCGAGGGCCATTGTCTTAGCGCCCAAAAAAGAAATGTTAATAGATAAAGAAATAGAAAATTTAGAATTACAAGTAAAGCAAATCAATGAAGGTACGACAGGTATCTGGCTCCTAAACTGGCCATTTTTAAACCTTGCCGCAAGAACCAATGTAGAATTTGATGATCCCAAACTAAGGTCAAAGGCACTAGAGAAAATGCGAGATATTCCCTGGGAACGCCCAGGATCAACAGAAACAGTAAAAGAACATTTAAGACCCCCTGTTGAAGCGGATAAAAATTTAATTTCAAAATCTCTAGCGGGAGAGGAACTTGCAGAGGATGATGAGATAAGACTTCGCTCTTTATATTTCATGTTTCTTAAAACTACCCTGACTGATGAGGAGCTAACCGATTATCTAGGAAAAAGCATAGATCGTCTGCAAAAACTAAGATCTGCAAACCCGAGAGAAGAAATATATAATTGGACGAGCCGAGACAGTGATAGCTGCATTTGCCTTACTACCAATCAAATGGCAAATTATATGGCTAATTTAATGGTACGAGGCGTAGATAAATCTAAAATTGTGCCAATTTATGATCGAGAAGGGAATCTGCTTTGGCCAAAAGATTAGTGTAATTAGTGAGTAAATTAGTGTTAGCCCCGTTGACGAAAATATTCCCTTCTGCTATCATATGATAGTGTTTGAAAAATTATTTCATTAAAAATTCAATAAAAATTAAGAATTAAAAATTCGTTATGCTTAAAATAAGATTATCCCGAACCGGCAAGAAGAATTCCCCTTCTTTCCGCATTGTTGTGACCGAACATTATAAACCAGTCAAAGCTGGCTTTATTGAACATATTGGCTTTTATAATCCCCGGTCAAAGCAATTTCAGATTGATAAAGAAAAACTTGAGGTTTGGATGAAAAAAGGTGCCACCCCGTCGACTACCGTTAATAATCTTTTAGTCAGGGAAAAAATTTTTGCTAAAGATAAAGTGGTTAAGATAACCCGAGTTCCAAAAAAGAAAGAAGAAGACAAAAAAGAAGACAAACCCAAGGCAACCGACAAAAAAGAGGAAACCAAAGCCGAAATTAAAGAAGAATCGGTCTCTGCAAAGCCAAGCCCAGACAAAGAAAAAGCAGAAGATAAAAAACCCAAAGAGAAGGAAGTAAAAGAGAAAATAGAAGAAAAAAAGCCCGAAGTGGACAAAAAATAGTTTTATGCTAAGATATAATAGATGAATTCGCCTCGCAGCAAGCTGCGAGGATCAGGGCGGGTTCGTTGGCAAGGTTGCAGCTCCGCTGCATTTCAAGCAAATATCCAATAAACAGATACGCCATATTACCGGCGTGGTCGAAAAGATAAAATACTTATCGAAGGAACAACATGGCAAGCAAAGCTGATCAAGAGTTTGTAGAGTTCATTGTCAAGGCAATCGTTTCTCACGCTGATGACGTTAAGACCAACCGCACGGTTGATGAAATGGGTGTTCTAATCACCCTTGATGTCAATGCAGAAGACATGGGTCAGATCATCGGCAAAGAAGGAAAGACTGCCAAAGCAATCAGAACACTGCTACGCGTGCTCGGTGCCAAAGAAAACGCTCGTGTTAATCTAAAAATTAACGAGCCTGAAGGTTCAACCCGAGGTCCAGCCGCAGAAGCAGCTCCTGAAGAGAAAACAGAAGAAGAGAAGACAGAAGAATAGAACAAAAACAGTAGTTTTTGATAAAAAAACGCAGCCACAGTGTTTTGAGTTGGTTGCGTTTTGGGATATGCAGGGATTGATAGAAATTTGTAGAGATTAGTTGAAATTAATAGTCGGACAATTAATTTCTATGACACAGTCTCGGCGCAGCCTGTATCGAGGCTGTGCCATAAATTTCAATAAATTTCCACTTAATTTCAATTAGTTCCATCTATGATTATTGATATCATTACTTTATTTCCAAAAATGTTCAAAGGTCCCTTCTCCGAGAGCTTGATTTTTCGTGCGCAAAAAAAGGGGATTGTCAAAATCAAAATTCACAATTTGCGTGATTGGGCAAAGAGCAAACACAATCAAGTTGATGACTCCCCCTACGGTGGTGGGGCGGGGATGGTCTTGAAAGTTGATGTGATAGATAGGGCAGTAAGCGCATTCAAAAAGAAGGGAACAAAAATAATTCTTCTCACTCCACAAGGTAAAAAGTTTGATCAAAAAAAGGCTAAAAAATTAGCCAAAAATCAACATTTAATTCTGATATGCGGCCATTATGAGGGTTTTGATGAAAGAATCAGGAAATTAGTTGATGAGGAGATTTCGATTGGTGATTATATTTTAACCGGCGGGGAATTGCCAGCAATGATTATCGCTGATGCAGTTGTCCGACTCCTACCCGGGGTAGTCGGTAAAAATGAATCTCTAAAACATGAATCTTTTGAAAATAATCTCCTAGATTATCCGGTTTATACCAAGCCGGAAATATACAAAAAATGGCGCGTGCCAGAGGTTTTATTATCCGGTAATCACAAGAAAATCGCCGAGTGGCGGGGGAAAGAAGCACAAAAACGAACAAAAACAAGA
>JAPLVI010000106.1 GCA_026397195.1 Candidatus Berkelbacteria bacterium
CTATATGAAAGAAAAATAGGCGAGTCCCCCCAAAGGGCTGAAATTTAGGGGTCTCGAATTTTGATTTTTAATTTATTTATAGAAAAAATATTTTAAATTTAAAAAACTAAAATACAAGAATTTTAGGGATTTTTTAATCCATTTTTAAGCCATTTATTGTTCTAAAAACTTAGCTTGGATTAAATGAATCAAAGCACTTCTCCGACGATTTTGGCGAAAATCCCCCATTTTAACCATATAGTATGGTTAAAATTTACTCCCTTCACTCCCCTGCCCCGCCTTGTCGTGTGTCGCAAATTATTGTTTATAATTTTGTATTTGACAAAAAGATAATTTTACCCAATAATATGGTTAACTAGGCTTCTTACTGCCTCTATCCTGACGGGGACAGATATTCAGGGGTCGCTCTGAAGAAAACAGCCGGAAGCCACCGCGTACGCTTTGTGGGGGTTTCGCTCAACCACGACACAGACGGTTTCGTCGCGGAGCTTTGCATGCGGAACTCACTGGAGAATCCTGGCACCATGCCACGCCTCTTAGTGATCCCCGCGTGATAGACCGGCACGACTGTTGCCGAGCCGAAACCCCCACTTAATTGTCCAAGACCGACGCTGGGCGCGATGGTCTTGGCGGTTGCCTTGCTGGTAGATCGTGGAGTCTGTCGTCTCCACTATGAAGCCCTGCAGGGTAACCAGTGCGAGTCGAACCGATGTTACGGTATCCGGCCTCGGGGCACCAGGAATACCAAGTTCGGCTCGCACGAAGAACACTACCTCCCGCAAGGGATTACCGCAAGCCTGAGGTGTATGGTCAATACCCGTCCAAAGATGCGAATGTTGTGCTCCTACACATCCCCTCATCCCGACCAACACCCCAGGCCTTTTTTAATAAACCCGACCCCGCCAACGGCGGGGCATCAGGGCGGGTTTGTTGGCAAAGTTGCAGCTTCCGTCAGACCTGTCTCGGCCATGGTCTTGAACGGACCTCGGCTCGGGGTCTGCCGAGACGGGCCGCTGCATTTACTTGCCTTCATCCCAGCCCTTTTCGCGGAAAGAGCTGGGTATTCAGGCGAAATCCAATTAAATTAAAAATCCCCACTAAAACGGGGAATTTTTAACTTTACTAAACTATTTCTCGGCTCTATTAATGGCAAATTCGGTCCAATCAACCAAAAGCGCTGCCGCTACAAAAACAGAAGAATATGTACCGACAATTATACCGACGATTAAAGCTAAAACAAAGGCAAAAATAGATTGACCACCAAAAATTAAGATGGCAAACAAAGCAATGAGAACGGTTAAGGAAGTGTTAATCGAACGCGCTATCGTCTGCTTAATACTCTCATTAGCAATATAGCTAAAGCTCGTAGTTTTTGAGACAGCCATACGACGTAAATTCTCTCTAATTCGGTCAAAAACGACAATCGTATCATGAACGGAGAAACCTAAAATAGTTAAAAGTGCCGTCACAAAAAGCGAATCAACTACAATATTTGAATAAAAATGGCCCAAAATTGAGAATAACCCAGTTACTATTAAAAGGTCATGTAAAAGAGCAACCACCGCTGTAATGCCAAAACGCCAGGAATTAGCTGGTTTTGGCACCCTACGAAAAGCAATAGCGAGATAAATAATGATGGCGAGTGAGGCTATCCCGACTGAGAGAAAAGCTTTTCTCTGTAGATCTTTACTCACCGTTGGTCCGACCGTCTCAAAACGTTCCTCGCGGAAATCACCTGCTTTTTCTCTTATCCTATCTTTCAAACTATTATATTTTTCCTTATCAACTGCTTCGGCTTTAATTAAGGCCGAATTTTTACCAGTTTTTTGCACGCTTAGACTTTTAATTGAGGAGTCGCCAGAAAAGGCTTCTTTAACCTTCGCTATATCTACCTCTTTGCCAGAAGGGTTAAAATCCAGTTCAATTAGGGTTCCTCCTTTAAAATCAATGCCGAAACTGAGTCCCCAAAATATTAAAGAGATAATCGAAATAACGATTGCTGCTCCGGAGATGATATAAAAAATTTTTCTTTTACCAATAATATCCATAATTTATCTTACATGCACTATTTTTTTGCCTATTTTTGTCATGGTTAAAAGCTCCAAAATTGTCTTAGTGACAGTAATAGCGGAAAACATCGAGACCAAAACACCAATTCCCAAAGTTAAGGCAAAACCACGCACCAAACCCGTGCCAAACCAAAAAAGGATGATGCAAGTAATCAAGGTTGAAACATTTGAATCGCGAATCGAAGGCCAAGCACGAGAAAATCCTTCTTCAATAGATGTATATTCATCTTTATCGAGCCGCTGTTCTTCTTTGGTGCGTTCAAAAATAAGAATATTGGCATCAACTGCCATACCGATACTCAAAATAAAACCAGCTACACCAGCGAGTGTCATCGTTACCGGCACAAGTTTAAAAATCGCCAGAGCGATAATCGAATATATGATTAAGGCAATTGAGGCAACTAGACCCAAATAGCGATAATATACGATCATAAATAGGGCGACCAGAAGTGCACCAATTATGCCCGCCATTAGCGATTGTCTAATCGATTCCGTGCCCAAAGTCGCTCCGACTGTTCTCTCTTCTGCTAGATTAATTGGCACCGGAAGCGCACCAGCATTAAGTTGAATGGCCAAATCTTTTGCTTCCTGAACGGTAAATTTGCCGGTGATGACCGCTTTTCCATCTTCAATTACTGACTGCACCGTGGGAGCCGAAATTATCTCCCCATCAAGGACAATGGCGACTGGCTTACTGACATTCCTGGTGGTAATATCTTTAAATAGTTTGGCGCCATCAGAAGTGAAGGTTATGCTTATTTCTGGACCTCCTGAAGTCGTGGCAGAATTAGTTCCTCCAAAATTGACTTCAGCCCGGGTTAAGTGCGAGCCATTTAATCCGGTCGGTTTAAAACCAGGAATGAGTGAATTTGGATCTTCACCCTGCTCATAAAACTCTAATTGTGCTGTTTTCCCGACTAAACCTTTTGCTTGCTCAATATCACTTACTCCGGGCAGCTCAACGATAACCGCATCTTCACCGCCAATTTTGGTTTGCTGAATTAACGGTTCAGTCACGCCCAAAGCATCAATTCTGCGGCGAATAACCTCAATTACTGACGAAACGGCGTTATTTTTATCTTTATCATCTATTTTTGAGAGATCGGTTACGTAAACCAAATGTGAACCACCCTGTAGATCAAGACCAAGACGCAATTTATCGCGACCAAAAATAGAGGGCCCGGATGGCCAGTCAACAATCGCTGCGCCAGCGATTAAAAGGATAATAACGCCAATTAAAATCCAAAGTCTTAATCTCATAATGAACTACTGCGCCTTAAGGGCCGCAGTATCCTCGGCCTGATGCCTCGGCCAGTTCGATATTTCCTCCGCTCGCCGCGGCTCGCTCCGGGCTGGCCTTTATTAGTGGGCTAAAGCCCAC
>JAPLVI010000163.1 GCA_026397195.1 Candidatus Berkelbacteria bacterium
GGGGTCTAAAACCTTTATTTTCATTTATGAGTAAATGAGATTATATCCATATAATTATGAAAGTAAATATACGAAGTATAGTGGTTAAGAATATTAAAGGAATACTATGGCAAAAGAAGAAGGCGAAAAATTAATCTGTAAAATTTGTGGCAAAGAGTTTGTTTTTTCTAAGGGAGAACAAGAATTCTTTGCAGAGAAAGGACTTAAAAATATTCCCAAATCCTGCCCTGAATGTCGCGAGACAAGAAGAAAGGGTGAAGAACCAATGCTAGAAGTCAAATGCGATAAATGTGGCAAGGCTGGTCTTTTCCGCAAAAAAATAGAGGCCAAACGTGTCCTTTGTGCTGAATGTTATACCAAAGAAAAATCCGCCAAAACGCCACAGGGTGGCGATTTAGGCGGACCCGCCTCAATGGCTCCAGGAGAGCCTTTGGGCGGGGAGGAAAAGGCTTAAGCCTTAATATAAAGACATTAATCCTTTGTTGACTCGCTCGCTCGGAAGTGAAAAAATATTTTCACTTCTCTCGCTACGCTCGGCAATAGTCCATTTTTTTCAAGCAACGCGAACAGACAAGTTTCGTTTTATCTTGAATTCTAACCTTATGGAGATTGGCTTTAAATGCTCGCTTCGTTCGTCTTTTAGAATGAGAAACGTTTTGGCCAAAACTTTTTCGTCTTTGGCAAATGTAACATCCGCCCATATAAAAAATTAATTGTTAGATTCATATCATAACAAAGAAAGGATTATCGGTCAAGTCAAATGTTAATTCTTTTTTTAGCACTCTCAAATAAACCAGGCATGATATACTATGTAATTGGTGCTTTGCTCGGAATTTTTATTGGCATAGTCGTCCATGAATATGCCCACGCCTGGATGGCAAATCGCCTTGGCGACCCTACTGCTAAAAATTTGGGGAGATTGACATTGAATCCTTTGCGTCATCTTGATCCATTGGGGACTATAATGTTGCTTGTCATCGGAATCGGTTGGGGAAAACCAGTCCCCTATAATCCAGACTACTTGCGTCATGGCAAAAAAGACGAACTAAAAATTGCTCTTGCTGGTCCAACCATAAATGTCATATTTGCTATGATTTTCGCCTTGCCATACCGTTTTTTGTTTCTTAACCCAAATCTTGTTGAAAATCCATTTTTTATTATTACTGGTGCGATGACAGAATTCTTATTACTATTGGCTGTCTTTAATATCTTGCCTATCCCCCCGCTTGACGGTTCAAAAATAATTTTTATTTTTGTTTCTGATAAAACAAGATTATCCTTAGAAAAAATAGGTCCATTAATTTTAATCGGACTTCTTTTTATAAATTATTTTTTTAGAATTAATATTTTTGGATTTCTTTGGCTAGCTGTATTCTGGCTAGCACATTTTGTCCGTACTTTTCCATAATCGAACCTATATTGTCACCTTAATACCTTTATGATAAACTTGAATTGCTCTATTCTCGGAATGTTTATTGACCGAACATTTTTTACATTGGGAGCCCGAAGTCCCCGACTCCCTTGGGGGTCGGGGCAGAGCACCCACCTAGGACTTTGCGATCAATAAATCCGGGATTAGAGCTAGATTTTATTTTTTCTACGGGGCATAGCTTAGCTGGCCCAAAGCGCCAGGCTGGGGGTCTGGAGACCGGCAGTTCAAATCTGCCTGCCCCGATTAATAAAGTTTGATCACATTCTAAAAATATGAACGAAGATGCCACCTTACAAACAGCCAAAATCCTAACTGCCAACAAACTTCCAGATAGGTTTCTTGATACTAAAATTTATGAACCGACTGCTCCCGAGGAATCTATTTATGGCAATACATATATTTTGGTAGAAGTGACAACTCCTTGGTTTCCTACGGCTAAAATAACCAAGCTCATCAGAAATACATTTCTTGAAGAGTATTATCATGGAAGTTTTAATCGAGCTGAAGTAAAGAGATTTGAGGATGGTCTAAAAGCAGTCAACAAGAAGCTTTCGGATCTTGCTGGTGCCGGACAGATAGAATGGATAGGCAATTTAAATGCCATTATTTCCACAATTAGCGATAATCGGCTTTATCTTTCTCATACTGGTACAGCTGAGGCATATTTATTCAGAAAAAATAAAATCTCTCATATTACTGAAGGTGAAGATGTCCCCAAAAATCCAACACCCATTCAAACTTTCTCTGCACTCATTAATGGTGATCTCGAACGTGAAGATCGTCTTGTTCTTTCTAATTCAGAGATGTATAATTTTGTCTCGATTGATACACTAAGAAATGCGGTTGACCAAATTTCTCCCAATAGTGCTGTTGATGAGGTGGCCAATATTCTTTATCGGGAAAAAGCTGACAAAGTTAATGCTATTTTTATTTATCTCTCAGGTGATAATTCGATCGATGCTAAGGCTGCCACTGCGCTTCCAGATACTATTTTTCTGGATAATCCTGAAGCCGCTGGTTCAATCTTTAAAAAAGGACTTAAGCCAAAAAATATTCTTGCCACATCCAAAAGCGGCATAACATCAATTGGGTCCGCAGTTTTAGGAATAATTGACTTTTTCGCTTCACTCTTTAAACGTAAAAAGAAAGAAGAAATTGAGCCTAAAAAAGAAAAACTAAAAAATGAACCGATACAGGACTTATCTTATATGACAAGCTCAATTGACCTTAATCTCTCTCATGGTAGAGATAGAACAAGAAAAACAACAGCTTCTGGTATCTTTTCTATCTTTGGAATCGCCTTTAATTGGCTTAGAGGACTTAATAAAAAATGGCTTTATGGTGGTATTGCTTTTATAATTATTCTCTTAGTTGTCGGGGGTATATATTTTAAGATGAGCAGCCAAACAAAAAATTCAAATGATCTTTCTACGATCGTAAGCGCCGCACAAGAGAAAATAAATTCAGCTGATACTCAAGCAGCTTTACATAATGATTTAGGGGCAAGAAATTTACTTTTAGAAGCGCGTACAATGCTTGAAGATATTAAAGATAAACCCAAGAGCCCAGTCGAAGTGATTATCCTCCTAGAAAAAATACAAGAAAAATTGGATAAGGTTAATAAAGTAATCCACATTGATAATCCCAAAGAACTTGCTAATCTCTCCTCAATTGCATCAAATATCGATGCTAAAAATCTAATTTATTTAAATGGTGCCCTTTATGCGATAAATATTAAAGGAACAGAATTAATCGCCACCATTGTCGATAAAGGTGACAAACAAATCCTAACCAAGATTCCCTCTGATGCAGGCGAGGCACAAACTTTAACAAGTTACGATAATGATAGAATCCTTGTTGTTGAAACATCAAAGGCACGAGTTTTTGAATTTAGTTTAAAAACTAATAAACTTGAGGAAAAAAAGAATGCCCAGGAAATTGCCTTCCCCGATGCCAATGCCATTAGTACTTACCTATCTACTCTATACTTTTTAAATAAAGACGAAGGCACAATGCTTAAATTTGCTCATTCAGGTGCTGGCTATGACAAAGGCAGGAATATTTATAAAGAAGGAGTAGTTAATATAAAGGATATCAATTCTTTTGCCATTGATGGTAATATTTATCTTTTGTTTGATAACGGCATAATCGAAAAAACACTCAAAGGAAGTATTGATTCTAATTTTAAAGTGAAAAATATCCCCGAACCAAATTCAAGCCTTGAATCCCCTAATCAAATGGTAACTAGTGCCGATCTAACTTCGCTTTATGTCTTGGAAAATAAAAAACATCGAGTTATTGAGCTTAATAAAAATGGTGATTACTTACGACAATTTACTTTCAAAGATAATATTGGTGATATTAATAGCTTCTCCGTAAATGAAAAAGCCAAAAAGCTATATCTCTTGGCAAGCAATAAAATCTTCGAGATAGATCTCTAAAAAATATTTAAGAATTACATTTTTTCAGGCGCATTGACCCCTAAAAGATTCAATGTATTTTTTAAAACAATTTGAGTTGCCTTAATTAAAGCAAGTCGGGATTGTTTGACTTTTTCATTTTTTGCTTTAATGACGGGACAATTTTTATAAAATTGATGAAATCTTTTGGCAAGTAAAATTCCATAATGCGGCAGATGATGAACTTCAAGACTGTGACTTATTTCCTCAATTAAATCGGGAAACTTTATAAGCTCTTTGATCAATTTTTGTTCAAACTTATTTTTATATATCAATCTTTTTGTTTCGTTATTTGCTTCATTTTTTCTTAAAATCCCGGCAATTCTGGCGATGGCATATTGCAAATAATAAACAGGGTTTTCTTTTGATTCTTTTTTGGCAAGCTCCAAATCAAAATCAAAATGAGTATTGGGACTGTTCATTAACATCATCATCCTAAAAGCATCTTTACCCACTGCATCTAAAACTTGGTCTGCCATAACATAAATCCCTTCTCGTTTGGCCATGCGTTCAATCTTGTCACCGTGTTTTAATCTAACGTATTGATACAATAGAATTTTAAGTTTATCACTTTCGAGATCAAGCGAAGCTAGAGCTTCCTTAATTCGGGGCATATGACCATAATGATTTGAGCCCCAAACATCAATCAATGTATCGAAACCACGATCAAATTTATCCTTATGATAAGCAATATCATTAGCATAATAAGTAGGAGTTTTAGCTTTATCAGAACGAACCAAAACACATTCACGGTCTTCCAAAAACTTCTGGTTCTTGCCTGCAAACCATATCGCCCCATCTTTAATCTTCGTCTCGCCTTTCTTTTTTAATTCCTCAATTACTTTTTGTGTTTTACCACTTGAGAGTATTTCACTTTCACAAATAAACTTATCGTACTTTATTCCGATACGAGAAAGGGATTCTTTAATCTCATCCATCATTTCATCAATGCCATTCTTGGCAAGATCGGCCACATCATCTGAATCAGGTATTTTCTTGGCAATCTCCTGCATATAGCTACCTGGGTATCCTTTTTCCGGAAATTCAATTTCATCTTTTGCTCCCTTTTTCTTCCAATATAACAAGGTCTCGCCAAAATGCATCACCTGGCTGCCAATATCATTAACATAGAATTCTCGTTCAACTTTGGCACCGTCCGCCTCTAAAATATTGGCAATTACATCTCCTAAAGGTCCACCGCGGGCATTTCCCAAATGTAAAGGACCAGTCGGGTTAGCTGAAACAAATTCAACTTGAATACTCTCCCCCTTGCCTTCAGGATTTCTGCCAAATTTTTCTTTTGCTTTTAGAATATTTTTTACGCTTTCAACTAAAAATGATTGAGAAAGCTCAAAATTAATAAAACCGTTTTTTTCTTCGGCCCTGGTAATCATCTCATTTTTGGGCAAGTTTTTAATAATTGCTCTGCTGTTTTCGCTCGGTTTTTTACCATTTTTGATGGTCAAAGCCGCCTGCGTTGAATAATCACCAAAATCGCTCTTCGATATTAAAATATTAGGCAGATCAAATCCTGCCCTACTTGCCGCTTCATCAACCATTTTTTTTAGCTCTTCTTTTACCCTCATTTTTTAGCCTTGATGCGTAAAAACTTCCTTTTACCAACCTGGATCACCATGCCATCATGAATGCAAATAGGCGCTTCAATATCTTCGATTTTTGTCTTATCAATCTTCACCCCACCGCCGGCAACCAGCCGCTTGGCTTCGCTTTTGCTTTTAACAAATTTGAGGTCAACTAAAAGTTGGGGTAAATCGTTACAGGTGCCCAATTTCCATTCGACTTCAGGCATTTCTTCGGGCACTAATTTTTTTGCAAAAATTAAATTAAATCTCTCCCTCGCTTTTTCTGCCGCTTTTTTGCCGTGAAAACGAGTCACAATTTCGATAGCCAGTCTTTCTTTTATCTCTTTGGGGTTTTCATCTAATTTTAAATCACGTTCAAACTCCTCAATTTCAAAATCTTCCAAATTTGTCACCAATTTAAAATAGTCAATTACCATTTCGTCACGAATGGACATCACTTTGCCATACATTTCATTTGGATCCTCTGAAACCCCGATGTAATTACCAAGTGATTTGCTCATTTTTTTCTTTCCGTCAATACCAATTAACAAAGGCAAGGTAATAATGTCTTGGGGTTTTTGATCCATTCGGCGTTGGATTATTCTTCCAGCCAGTAAATTAAACTTTTGGTCTGTCCCGCCAATTTCGATATCAGCCTTGAGCATCACTGAATCATAAGCTTGCATTATGGGATATAGTCCTTCATGATAACGAACATCAGAGCCTGTTTTGATTCTTTTTTCAAAATCATCTCGTTCAACAATCCGGGATAGCGAAAATTTTGAGGCAATCTTAATCACCTCGGCCAAAGTCATTTTTTGATACCATTCGCTATTACGCCTTATCTCAATTTTCTTAATATCTAAAATTTTGCCCACTTGGTCAAAATAAGTCTTGGCGTTCTTTTCGATATCTTCCTCTGATAAAATTGGTCTTGTTTTTGATTTTCCTGACGGATCCCCTACTCTAGCCGTATAATCACCAATCAGAAAAATAATTATATGTCCGGCTTCCTGAAACTGGCGTAATTTGTCCAAAGCGATAATATGTCCCAGATGAAGGTCTGGGCTAGTTGGATCAGCTCCAAATTTAACGCGAAGTTTCTTGCCACTTGCGAGTCTCTTTATCAGTGACTTCTCGTCTATGATTTCAACTACATTATGTTTTAAGATTGATTTATTTTTATCCATGGTGTATACTCATTTTTTGAAGGGAAACATAAGAATATTATATCTTACCCACCATATATCGTCAAATGACATCTTTTAAGACAAATTGTGAATTGCATTATTTTCGGATATAATAAACTTGTCCCCGAAGCAGGCTTCGGGGCATCGGGGCAAGTTTGTTGGCAGGGTTGCAGCTCCGCTGCATCTATCCCTGGTTCTCATACCCGCCACGGGCGGGATATTCGAACCAGACCCAATAAACTAACATTCATCACAAGAAAATATGCCTAATAAAAAGAAAAGAATGAGGTATTTGGTGCCGACTAAATCACCTCTCGATAAGAAACATAGGCCAAAAAGATTACGAGGGATTACCTGGAAAGGCGTAGGCAAAATCCTTCTTATTTGTTTTCTAGTTTTTGTTTTCTTTGTTGCCTTTGTTTTTGCTTGGTTTTCTAAAGATCTTCCCACCCCGGGCAATATTAAAAAACGACAAGCTATCCAATCTAGCCAAATTCTTGATCGAGATGGTAATGTTTTGTATCAGCTCTCGGGCGATGAAAGACGAACAGTCATCAAGTCAGATGAAATTCCCAAAGATATAAAAAATGCTGTTGTCGCTTTGGAAGATAAAGATTTTTATCATCATTACGGCGTTGATTTTCGAGGAGTTGCTCGAGCAGTGTATTACAACTTTTTCAAAAGAAGTCTTAATATTCAGGGTGGGTCAACCATTACTCAGCAGTTCGTTAAAAATGCGCTTCTTTCTCCCAAACGTACTTACACTCGGAAAATTAAAGAAATTATTCTCTCAATCGAAATCGAAGCGATGTATTCTAAAGACGATATTCTAACGATGTATTTAAACGAAATCCCTTTCGGTTCTAACGCCTATGGAATCGAGGCTGCTTCAGAGATGTATTTTAATAAAAACGCTAAGGATCTGACCCTAACTGAAGCGGCAATTCTTGCCTCTTTG
>JAPLVI010000068.1 GCA_026397195.1 Candidatus Berkelbacteria bacterium
CGGCATATTTTGATAATCTTTCCAAACAAGACTTTATTGTTTATCAAAAGAAAACTCCCCCCGTTCTTGTAACTTTCAAAGCCCCAGATATATATCCCTGGGGGATTAAAGGCACGGGACTTGAACCAAAAGTTAAGGCCAAAGCGGCGATTGCCATTGATATTGATAATGGTCAAACACTTTTTGCCTATAATGATAAGGAAAGACTGCCTATGGCCTCTTTGACAAAGATTATGACCGCGACTGTTGCCCTTGAAAGGATAAATGATTTTAATGTGCCGGTAATAATCTCAAGGAATGCTGCGCTAATCGAGGGCTCAAGGATGAATCTTTGGATGGACGAAAAAATTACTCTCAAGGATGTCTTGTATGGATTAATCTTAAAATCGGGGAATGATGCTGCTGTCACGCTTGAAGAGTATTATGATAACGTTGTCAAGGCAAAAACCAGTTGTTCGTCCGACCAAAATGCAAAGGAGGAAATAAAAGATCCGAATAAGAAGGAGACAGCACCGCAAACGCCTAGCTTTATTGAATTGATGAATGAAAAAACTAAAGAACTTAGTCTTAAAGAGATGAAATTTGAGGATTCATCTGGGATTAGTGAAAACAATACCTCGAGTCCCAGTGACCTTGCCATTCTTATGAACTATGCAATGCGCAATCCAGTTTTCCGCGAAGTGATGGCGACTACACAATACACTGCTTCAGCTCTTAATGGTTCTCTAGAGCATCCAATGACAACAACCAATAGGCTATTGAGAACTAGAACCGATGTCTTAGCTGGTAAAACGGGTTATTCTGAAGCTGCAGGTTGGAATATGATAACGGTCTTTAAATCGCCCGCCGGACACAGAATAGTGACTATCGTATTTGGCACTGAAGGAAATGACGCCCGTTTTAATGAAAGCAATAAAATTATTGATTGGGTTTATAGTTACTATCGCTATTAATTTTTCTCCCAATTCTTAACTCCTTCTTTGGCAGCTTGCTGCTGCGCTTCTTGTTTAGATGATCCTTCTCCCTTACCTAAGAGCTTATCGCCAATATGTACTCCAACCACAAATTTTTTAGCGTGATCTGGTCCTGATTCTTCTAGAACTTCATAAGTTGGGGTGATACCTAATTCATCCTGGGCTTTTTCCTGTAAGACTGATTTTGCATCCTGATAAAGTCCGTTTTTGATTATTTCTTCCAAATGAGAGATAAGATTTTTATTAACAAATTTTCGGGCTGTTTCAATTCCTTGATCTAAATATATTGCGCCAATTAATGCTTCAAAAGCATTAGCGAGTAGCACCTTTCGTTCTCGTCCACCCGTTTTTGCCTCGCCATGGGAAAGAAGCATTTGTTCTCCCATGCCAAATTTATTGGCAATTATAGACAACATTTCACCCCTAACCAGTGCTGCCCTCCAGTTGGTCATTTCGCCTTCGGGATCGTTAAATTTTTTATAGAGATAATCGGTGACAATGAATTCTAAAACAGCATCGCCCAAAAATTCAAGCCTTTCATTTTGAGGCAAATCATAATTCTTATTTTCATTTAGATAAGAACGATGAACAAAAACAGTTTGCAAAAGTTTAACATCTTTAAATTTAATTCCGATTTTCTTTTGAAAACTCAAGACTTCTTTATCCATATTTTTTAATTAATTTTATACCTTTCTTAATTATACCTAAAGTATTTTTAAATCCAACCTTCTCAACTGTCTTATCCGTGTCAAACCATCCAACTTCCTCAATTTCGTTTTCCTGTGGTGCAATTTCTTCCTGACTTTTAGCCTCAAAAATAAAGAAATAAACCTTTTTAAAAATAAGCTTTCCCTTTAAACGATACATGTAGCTAATATCGCCAATTTTATCTTTGTATTCAATCTTTTTTAGACCCGTTTCTTCGTAAATTTCGCGTTTGGCAGCGTTGATTACGCTTTCTTTCTTCTCTCTTCCCACTACACCCTTAGGAAGTGCCCATCGGCCATGGCTTTTAATCAGCAACAATTTTATTTGGTCGTTTCTTTTTTTAAAAACAAGCCCTCCGGCTGATAGTTCAAATTTTGCCTTTTCGGTCATTTTGGTTATTGTATCTTGGTTATTGGTATTTCGTTTTTTATTTATCCTTCTTATTATAACGATCTGAACTACGATAAACCGTACCCAAGACGCCATTTATAAATTTGGAGGAGTTTGCTCCGCCGTAAGTTTTGGCGAGTTCAACTGCTTCATCAATTGCTACTTTTGGCGGTATATCACTACAAAAGAGAAGTTCATATATTGAGAGACGAAGAATCGCAATATCAATGACGGCAATTTGCTCTAACGGCCATTCTGGGGCTGCCTTTTCTATTAATTTGTCAATTTCGGAATAATGCTTTCTTACACCCTTAATTAACCGCGTAATAAAAGGTTCATCAATATCCTCAATTGGATTGTTTTCGATATTGACGCGGGCTATTTCAAGAATATCTTCTTTGGGACGGACTGACCATTCATAAATGATCTGCATAGCGACCATTCGTGATTGATGACGATTCATTATTAATACTTAGAAACCTACAAACATAAGAACTCAAGAACAAATGATTCGACTTGATTTGTTCATAAGTCCATACGTTCTTAAGTTCTCTGGTTATATTATTTGCTCAGCTCTTCCTTTTGTGCTTCTTCCTTTTCACGCTCCTTTTTCTTTCTCTCTCTTTTTTCAACATCAACGTATTTCACTCCCTTATAAGTACCGCAAACACGACAAACATGATGCGGCAAGATTAAAGTATCGCATTTTGGACATTTAATCGCCTCAATAGTTTTTTTTGTCTTAGTTGACCTTCTAATTCTTGTTTTTTGATGTGTTTTTCTCTTTTTCGGTTCTGGCATACTAAATATTTATCTCTTTTGGGCTTTTATTATCATAAACCATAAAATATGCTAAGTCAACCCGATAAAGAAATAACTAGATATACCTTGACACCTGACTGAATATATGTTATAATGAGATTGTTAAGCATGTACCCTAAACGAAGGAAGGTCCCTAAGATGAAGAAAAAGGCGTTAACTGTCGTTTTGGGCGTTGTCGCTGCTGTGGCTCTAACTGCGGTGATCGGCTTCGCTATCTTCGTCAGGATGGCGTCCGACTTCTCCGCGCGCAGACCGGTCGTTGAAGCCCCAACTTCGGCCGCGGTTCCGGCTCGAAGTGGAGCCATCCCTCTGGCGCAGCTCGCTACCCAGATCCCGACAATGGGGGCGGGACCCGTCTACGAGACCCAGACAAGCACCGAACCCTCACCCTCACAGCAGTCTTCGTTCGTTTCTCCCCCCGCGGTCACTGGGGATCTCTACTTCGCGGAGGCAGAGGGTAACGACCAGCTCAGTGTCCCCGTCGGAATACGCGCCAGGTGCTATTGGGAAGCCACCAGCGGGGCCACTCTGCGTTTCAAGCTGATGGGGCCTGACATCTCGATCGACCCGACGCTAGCGGTTGTTTGGGTCGAATCGACCAAGATGGATGACCGCAAGGTCAACATTGACCAAGCCCTCAAAGGGTTCAGCGTCAGGTCGACAAGTGGTCAGACTGTCCCCGGCCAGATTGCTGTCGTTCTTCGGAAGGGCACGTTGCCGGGCACCGGCGGCATGGTCGAACTGGAGGCAAAGGAGGCTGGCGGCTGGAAGAGGCTGGGCCAGCTCCTGGTCTTCGCCAAGTAACGCAGCTCGGCAAGGACAAGACACGCAATCGGCGTGAACCAATCCATCTGGAGGGGTTTGCGCCGATTTTCGTTTTAATTGACTAATTTATGATTTTGTGATATTATGCATCTGACTGATATCTGGCCTTAGGGTCGGATAAGACGCACAAACAACAAGAAACGAGGGAAAGTCATGAACCACAACCCGTGGTTTCGCAAGAGTGACTGGCCCTCGTTAACGAGGGCAGCGCTGTTCATCTTCTGGGCGCTCTTCGTGACCGGTGCCGTACCCGCCATTGTTGGTGGGGCACACCATTTCATCGGGGATATGCGCTCACGGGATCTTGATCAAGAAGAACGAGAGAGCAAAGACTCCGGCAGGTGGGCAGATTCCAAAATCGAAGACGTCAAGAAGCTGGGGCCTGCCTACAGCCCCGAGATGTACTTTCAGGACCTTGCTGAGTTCGACCAACAGGGATCCGGGGCCACTGGTTTCCTCAAGACTTTGTTCGTCAATACGGCCCTGGAGCTGACTCAAAGCAACATCAGACAGGGGTTCTTCACACAAGACGAGTTTCGCCGACAGGCGGAGTTGTACGATGCATGGCTTGATAGTCTCCACCCAGGAAACGACGTGACATCAGCCGAGGTAATGAAGGTCGTCTGGTGTTTAGTTGCCTTCTACCTCAGATCGATCCTTGTGGCTCTTCTCATCTACATCCTCAGAATGAAAGAGGAGGATGAGGGGGTTGTGAGATCGATTCTGGCTGACAGGCGACGCTTCGCGCTAGCTTTGTTCCTGTGGCCTAAGTACGTCTGGTGGTACCCGTTTGACACTGTCATTAACCACCTCCGGGCTGAGGCCGAGCTGCGTCGCATCGGTGGCCTCTTCCGCCGGCTAAGTGAGGCTGAACGGTCACTGGTCAGACAAGTTGTCAAGTTGCCCAAGGCCGAGTTCCGCACCTGGGTTCTGGGGCACCGTGCCTGCTTCGGTCCGCTCTACGTACGCGGATTAGCGCTCGGCATACTTGGCGTTGTAGTCTGTCTGCTTTTCGCTACTGTCTTCACGCGAAGGGTGGAAGCAGCCGAGCGCACGCCTCAGACACTCGTCCTAGTGCACGACGGACCACAGGCGCAACAGGCCAGAGCAGATGACGGAGGCTCCAGTAACTCTGGTTTGAGTGCGCTACTTCCCAACCTACCTGGCTTACCAACTCCACTGGCCTCGGGCACGATAGTAATGCCCAAGCACAAAGTGCCTGCTCGTGAAGGCGAACGGCTAGAGCACATTCCTCTTCCGATCCGTTTGGCGGCTCCTCACGTACGAACGCCCCAAACGGAAAGGAATGTCTGGAATGAAGAAGCTAGCTTTGCTCGTTTGCCTCATGCTGCTTAGCACCACTGTCATGGCTGACTCTCTGTTGTTGCGTGTCTGCGGAGACGTAGACGGCGAGCTGTCGCAGACGGCTGCCTGGCTGGGTGAGCCTGTCGACGTCTTTGTCTTCAACCTCAACCAGCCCAAGACCTTGAGCATCTCAGTGGGGGACAATGACCTGGTCAAGACCTCCGGCAAGATCAAAGTCGCCGCCGGCCCGAGCCTCGTCTTCTACCCCCACGGAGACAAGATCTACGTGGAACCCTGGGTAACTGCGAGAACGAAGCTTCTGGGCGGAGATGCCAAAGTCTGTCTGGCGTACGACCAGCCACTGACCCGCGGCGCTCCGTACATCTTCTACTCCAACGACTCCTCGCTGATGTGGAAGGTAACTACCGACCTCAAGGCGGGCGTCGTCGCCCACTGGTTCCAGGTCGAAGGGAACCCACTGCTCGTGCACTCGGGCTTTAAGCTCGAGGGAAGGGTAGATAGCGTCAACCTGACGCTGCGTTACTGCCCTTTCGGGGGCGGAAACGACACCATCTACCTGCAGGGGGTCGTCCCTTTGCACTAACAAGTCGCCAGATGTCACGGCCCGCAGGCCGCACCTACTCGCGAGAGATTTGGTGCGGCCTGCATTTGTTTTTAAGAGTTAAACAACAAAATTGACTA
>JAPLVI010000131.1 GCA_026397195.1 Candidatus Berkelbacteria bacterium
GTGGTGATGAAGCGCAGGGTGAAGTAATCTCTGCTTCAAAAAATAAAATCCTGATTGATTTGAAAGGCATTGCCACTGGTATTGTTGTCGGTAGAGAAATGTTGAATGCTCCAGCTGATCTTAAAAGCGGTGATAAGATTAAAGCGACAGTATATGACTCCGAAGATGAAGAGGGCAATGTTGTTTTATCATTTAGGGGCAGAAGAGAGAATGGGGAATGGAGCGGTTTTGATAATTCATTTGAAAAAGGGAAGGTAATTAAAGTCAAAGTGACCGAAGCTAATCGTGGAGGTTTATTGGTGGTGGCCGGCAAGGTCACTGGGTTTTTACCTGTTTCTCAGCTCTCTCCTAAACATTACCCAAGGGTTGAGGGAGGGGATAAAGAGAAAATTCTTTCAAAACTTAAAGAATTTATTGGTGAGGAGCTTGAAGTTAAAATTATTAATATTAATCGAGATAACAAAGACATCATCTTTTCGGAGAGGGCAGCCAAACTAGAAACAGACAAAGAGAAACTTTCAGGTATCAAAATGGGTGATGTCGTTGAGGGTGAGATTTCGGGAGTGGTGGATTTTGGCTTATTTATCCACTTTGATGATTTAGAAGGATTAATCCATATTTCTGAAGTCTCATGGGATCGGGTTGAAGATATCCATCGAGATTATCATGTTGGGGATAAGGTTAAGGCCAAGGTGATCGCCATCGAAGAGGGCAGAATATCTTTGTCGATTAAACAAACCCAGAAAGATCCTTGGCTTGATAAGATTAAAAAATACAAAATTGGTGAAAAAATATCCGGAACTGTAAAACGTCTGACCCCCTTTGGTGCTTTTATAGAGCTTGAAAATGGTTTAGAGGGCTTGATTCATATTTCTGAAATATCAGATGAAAGAATTTCTGATCCATCTGATATATTAAAGCTTGGTGATGAGATCAAAGCCAAGATCATTTCGATGGAACCAGGAGAGCATAAAATTGGTCTTTCGATAAAAAATTTAACTAAAAAAAAGGAAGAAAAAGCAAAAGGTAGCGTGATAGCATTAGAAAAAATAAAGACACTTAGCGAAAAAACGATACAAAAACTTAAACAAGCGGGTTTTAATTCTCTTAAAAAATTATCCAAAGCCGACGTTTCCGACCTAAAGAAAATTGAAGGTATTGGCGAGGCTAAAGCCAAAAAGATCCTTCTTCTTGCCAATAAGTCAAAATAGTGCTATAGTGAGCGCGTGAAAAGTACCAGCAAGAACCAGGCTACGCCTGATTTTTGCGATAGGAGAGAATTCCCCATGAAGATGCGGGTCACACTCGTTCTAGTTGGGCTGTTGGCGTTTGGTCTTACCGCTCCCAGCTTCGCCTTGGACGGCCTCAACCACCAAATCCTCTGGCCTGCCTCGATGTTGCTGGCGTCGAACGACGGCGGACAGGACTTTGCCGCCGCCAGGGCGATTCTCGAGCAGTACGCCGGGCTGATGAATGAGGCGGTCATAGCACCCGACACCAACGCCAAACTCATCAGTCCACCGATTTGGCCGTCGCTCTTTCACGGCCACGAGGCCATGACGCATGTTGGCTTCGGTGGCCTGGAACGGAATGACTCAGAGCTTCTGATAGAACCTTACTTCCGTATGGCGTGCAAGAAGTGGGGAAATGGCGATATCCCAGGGGCGCTCTACGACTTAGGATGCGGTATGCACATAGTTCATGATGCCAGCTACTGCGGACACTCGAACTTCCTGCATGCCGCAAGCTGGAAAGGACACTCCGCTTTCGAGGACTGGGTGCGGGACCAGACAGCACCCGGCAAGAAGCCCAGGTCATTCGAAGACCTGCACAAGGACGCTTGGGTCATCGCAACTGGGGGCGCCTACCTCAAGGAATCTTGGCGCGATGACCAGGGCAAGGAACACTGGCTGGGTGGCCTCGAGGCGTGGGTCGATGTTGCGGCCCACCTCTCGTACGACCGGCTCCAGGCGAGTATGATCAAAGACCATGGCAATAGTGACTTTCAGGGAGCAGCGCACCAGCAGTTTGTCACTGCGCAGCGGTGCGGTGCCGGCCTGCTCGTCGACTTCTTTAGGCGCGTCGGGGTCATCCCCGAGCCCACGATCTACTACCCACGCGGCGGTGAGATCTGGCGAGTTCGCCTCGGAGATGACAACCCACAGCGCCTTGGACCCAAAGAGAGCCTCTGTCCGGCCGACTTCTGGCCGGTAACCTCACCAGACGGCAAGTCGCGCCTTAGCTACGGCTACGGTGTTGAGGAAACTGCCAGAGACAAACGGCTCGGCGTCCAGGTCGGGGAAATGGGTTGGCAGTGGGATTTCCCACACCTCGACTGGGCTTCGGCGCCGCACGAACTTGGCAGGGCCTTCTACGTCAATAACTTCTTTATCGCCATCACCGACGCCGCTGAAGGCGATAACTGGAGACACCTCTTCCTCCTCCCGGCAGTGCCCGTCCCCGACACACAGTTTGTCTCGGCTGACGGGCAGACCGTCTACCCGTTCTACAGTCTCAATGATCTCTGGAGACATCACATCCAGAGAGTGGACTTACCCGAGTGAAGGAGCGTGATGCTATGCCTTAAAGTGGACAGCAATGTCCACTTTTTTTAATCTAGTTCGCGCGCCGCGCGAAAAGATTAACCCGCCAAAAGTGCGCATTGTAATAACAGGATGTAATCCGTTTTACAGTAAGCACTGGGGCGGGTCGACTAGGTCTTCTTGAAAGGCCTTTAACTATTTGTTATGATTAAAATCAGTATAAGTCAAATAAGTTTAATATGAACATAATTTGGCACGGGCAATCCTGTTTTAGCATCAAATCTAAAGATAAATTAATTGTTATCGACCCTTTTGATAAAAAAACAGGCTTAAAACAACCAAGGCTTAAAGCAGATATTTTACTTATAAGTCACGATCATCCAGATCACGCTGATACTTCAATCGTCAAAAAAGCGCATGACGATTTAAAGATAATTTCCGAGCCGGGTGAATATGAATTCGGCGGGGTTTATATTCAAGCTATCCCCGCCTATCATGATGATAAAGATGGCAAGGAAAGAGGTGAGACTTTAATGTTTACGCTGCGCAGCGAAGATATGGTAGTCGCCCACTTGGGGGATTTAGGCCAAACCGAATTGACCGAAGAGCAATTAGAAGAACTTAATGGCGTGGATATTCTTTTGGTTCCAGTTGGAGGGGAATATACGATTAATGGCAATCAAGCAGCCAAGATTGTGACGCAAGTTGACCCTCGAATTGTTATCCCCATGCATTATAATATTGCTGGACTTAAAGTTAAAATTGGTGATGCTTCGTCATTTCTTGCCGAAGAAGGGGCCAAAGAGGTTGAACCGAAAGACGAATTAAAAATTGAAAAGAGAAACCTTCCGGTTGAAGAGAGAGAAGCGGTTGTTCTGAAACCCAAGACAGGATAGAGAATAAGCCGAGGTGGCGGAACTGGTGGACGCGAGGGACTTAAAATC
>JAPLVI010000175.1 GCA_026397195.1 Candidatus Berkelbacteria bacterium
CTGCGATGTCTTTCTTCGTCAATGTCAATCTCTCGTCCTTTAAGTCTAACAAAAATCATTCTCCCAGCATCAGTCTGAAAAATTCGCGAAACCACTCCTTTAATATCTTGGCGCATATATCTAATCCCCTCTTCGACAACAACCATTGTCCCATCATCCAAATATCCCACACCCTGATTTTTTTCCTTGCCACGCTGAACAACCATCACTTCAATTTCTTCTCCAGGAAGGACCGCTGGTTTCAAGGAATTGGCCAGTTCATTGATATTGAGGGTAAAAATATTCTGGATATCGGCTACCCGATTTAAATTATAATCAACCGTTAAAATATTTGCTTTCCTGTCTTTGGCAAGAGCGATAATTTTATCATCAACTTCTTTAATACCAGGATAATCCTCTTCTGGCATTTCCAATTTAAAATGATTGTTCTTTTTTAGCCCCTGAAGAATCTTCATTCCTCTCCTCCCCCTATTTCTTTTTAAAGCATCTTGTGAATCAGAAACCATCTGCAATTCCTCAAGAACAAATTTGGGAACTAAAAGTGTACCGGAGATGAATCCGGTTTTGGCGATTCCTTCTATGCGTCCATCAATTAAGACCGAGGTGTCAACAACGACCACATCAGGCTTCATCCTAATTCTTGGCTTAGGCCTTTTGGCCATCAAGAAGGTTAAGACGAGAGAATAAGCAATTAATAAAACAAAGATAAATTCAAAAAAATACTGCATAAAATTAATAATTTATTTGTTAATGTCCAACCAAAAATCTTTCAAGTTCCTTTAAGCTAGAAAGCTGAATAATTTTCACTCCCCGAGATACATAGCTTTTTCGCGTGCGCGGAATAAATATTCTAGTGTACCCTTGGCGACTTGCTTCAATAATTCTTTTCTCAACTAAGGTGATCTCTCTAACTTCGCCAGTAAGCCCTACCTCTCCCATAATCGCTGAGAAAGCAGGCATTGCTTTTCTTCTAGCGGCGGAGATTAAGGCGGCACAAATCGCCAAATCTGTCGCTGGTTCCCTAACCTTCACTCCACCTACTAAATTAACATAAACATCACGACTTTGCAAATTGATCTTTGTATTCTCGGTGACGACCGCGGCTAAAAGTTGAACTCGTGATAAATCAATACCGGAGGCGGTTCTTTTGGCATAACCGAAGACAGATCTAGGACAAAGTGCCTGTACTTCAAACAGAAATGGCCTTGAACCCTCTATCGTCACCGTTGTGGCTGAGCCAGGAGCTTTAGGAGTTTCAGTATTCACAAAAATAGCGGATGGATTTTTCACTTCCTTAAGCCCCCTATTTGTCATCTCAAAGACTCCGGATTCAAAGGTTGAACCAAAACGATTTTTGGTGGCACGCAGAATCCTTTGTCCGTGATATTTATCACCTTCAAAATATAAAACCGTATCAACTAAATGCTCTAAGGTTCTCGGTCCTGCCACAGCGCCACTTTTGGTAATATGGCCAATAATTATAACGGGGATGCCAGAAATTTTAGCAAACTGCTGAATTTTTAATCCAACTGCCTTAACTTGGGTCACATTTCCAGGAGAAGTTTCCGATTCAGGATCATACATCGTCTGGATTGAATCAATAATCAAGATTGTTGGCTTTTCTTTTTTAGTTGTTTCAATGATTTTCTCAATATCAATTTCGTCTAAAACCAGTGCTCTGTTTTCGCTAATTTCCAATCTCTCTGCCCGAAGTTTTATCTGATAAATTGATTCTTCGCCACTAACATAAAGTGAATTCTCTACACTCTCGGCAATCTGAAGAAGCAGAGTCGATTTTCCAATTCCAGGATCTCCGGCTAAAAGAACCAAAGAGCCCGGGACTATGCCTCCTCCTACCACGCGGTCAAATTCATTTATACCCGTTCTAATCCTTTTTTGGTTTTTTAAAGAGATTTTCTTCAAATTCTGGGGAATACTTAATTCAGATGATCTTGGATTTAGAGCTCTTGAGATTCTCATTTCTTTGAGTGTATTCCAAGCGCCACAATTAGAGCATTTACCCGCCCAACGCGGAGATTCCGCTCCGCAATCATCACAAATATAGATTGTTTTCGTCTTTGGCATAGTAGTTTCAGTTTACAAGATTTCGAGAGTAAATCAAATTTAAACAGTATATACTATTTTGATCTTCTTAAATCAATAATCTTCAAATCGACCCTCCTTGTCCCTCCCCATGAATCCTCGTCAATGGTAAAGACAATGTCAATTTTATCCCCTACTTTTAGATTCTCACACCAATGGCCTTGATTAAAAGCAATCGCCGAGTGCGAAGGGTCAAAATACGACTGGCTGACACTTTCTAATTTATCTTCGGCTTCGGTTTCGGCTAGGATTTTATTGTGATTGATTACCAAATTCATTTTTAGATGCTGACAATCCTTGCCAACCCCCCTCACCTCTTTTATTTCCACATTTTTAGAAATAAAAGTTATACGGGGATTACCGTAGCCGGTGGGCTCAAATTGTTTCAAGATATCATAAAAGTCAAGGCTAACCTTGGCTAAATTTATTTCTGTGTCAATTTTAATTATACTGATTAAATCATCTTTCTTGATTTTGCGCGAAGCGATTTTCTCTAGATGCCTTTTGAATTCTTTTAAATATTTATTTTTAAGTCTGAATCCGGCCGCCATCTTATGCCCACCACAGCTGATGAGATATTTTTTAGCCTTTCGAAGGGCATCAGTTACATCAAAACTTTCTATTGACCGCGCAGATCCCTTGGAAGCATCTTTGCCTTGTTCATAAACTAGCGCCGGAATATTATATTTTTCGACCAACTTTCCGGCAATTAGACCCACTATACCCGAAGTCCAGTTTTTACTGCCAATAATAATTATTCTATTTTTCTCCACTTCCTTCTTAGTCACCTTGTTCTCTGCTTCGATTAATGCTTCTTCTAAAATCCGCTGTCTCTCGCGATTCTGCCTTTCGAGACCTTGAGCATACTAAATAGCCTTCTTTTTATCTTTTTCAACTAAAAGCTTAAAAGCGATATTGGCATTTTTAATTCTCCCCGGCGCATTTAATCTCGGACCGATTAAATACCAAAGAGTGTACATAGTTAGGGCACTGGGATCAATTCCTGCCACTTCAAAAAGAGCGCGCAAACCAATTCGTTTTGTCTTTGCCAAAACTAAAAAAGCATATCTTAAAAGCACTCGATTTTCGTCTTTGAGCTCAACAATGTCAGCGGCAATTGAAATACCAACTAGGTCAAGCGACCATTTGACAAAAGATTCAGTAATTATCTTCGGATATACTTTACGTAATGCCTGAATAAATTTAAAAACTACTCCAGCGGCCGAAAGATAGTTAAAAGGATACTTCGATTTGGGAATTTTAGTGTCGATAGTCGCATAAGCCTTAGGGAGTTCTTTATCAGGTAAATGATGGTCAAGAATTACCATTCTAATGCTTAAACTATTGGCATATTCAATCTCAGCTAAATTGGTGATACCTGAGTCAAGGCAAAAAATTACTTCAATCCCCTTTTTATTAAGCTTATCTATGCCTGCAATATTTAAACCATAACCTTCTTCGCGAGTAGGAATATAAACTTCGGGTTTGATTCCTAAGTGATCGAAAGCTT
>JAPLVI010000147.1 GCA_026397195.1 Candidatus Berkelbacteria bacterium
GTGACGCGCTCTAACCAGCTGAGCTATATGCCCTTAACACCAATAATTTTAGCAAAAATTGTATTTTTTGCAACTAGATATAACTTATTTTTTACTTATTTCCCAGAGAACATTAAAGATTTGACGATGGGTTTGAGCTATCTGTTCAGATTCGATAACTACAGCGATTAATTCCTTAGCATAAGATACGAAAGCAACTTTGTTGCCCCAGATAAAGATATCATTAGCTAATCTTATTCTTTTAGGCAGATATCGGAATTTTTGATTAGGTTCTTGATAGTATTGAATATAATCTTTTATCTCCTTGGTTCGATGAGATAATTCCTTAATTTGGATTTTATGTTTGATTAAGTTTTTAACCTCTCCAATATATTCAGGGAATTCGCTGACCCATTCCTTGACCGAGCTTAAAATTAATAATTCCTTGGCATTTTTGATGATTTCTTTATGGATTATTTCAATTCCTTGGTGACCTTCATAGTATCTGACCTTGGGTTTTTGGGGCGATTTTTGGTAAAGCGATAAAAGTTCAGGCAGAATCAATTTAAATTGTTCTTTGTTTTCTTCGAGTTGTGCCTCGATTATCTCTGGATCAGTAGCAATATAACGTCGGCGACCTTTTTTCTCAACATAAGAGACAAGACCCTTTTTGAGTAGGGAATCAAGGATGTTATAACAATAGGTTCTCTGGATACCTGATTTTTTGGCGATTGGCAAAACGGTTGTTTCGCCAAGCTCTAAAACAGCTAAATATACCTTGGTCTCTTTTAAATCTAACCCGATTTTACCTAAAATATCTTCAATTTCCATTTTCGTAACTAATTTACTACACTAATTAATATTATAAGGCTTGCTTTGTTTTTTGTCAAGATATAGAATAAATAACATAGTCTAATATAATAATGTAACAGATTATTGACAATAATTAGAAAATATGTTAAATTACGACAATGGCCCATTGGTCGTCCTTGCGGACGACACAAGTGGGCCAGCCTGACTATTTTTTTCAAAGACACAAGGAAATATGAATAAATATTAGATTAATGATTATGAAGATTAAAAAATTAAAAATTAAGTTGAAAACAGAGAAACAATCGGCAATCAGAGATTTGACTTCAGTGATTGAAGAATTTGTGCAAAAAAGCAAAATCTTGAACGGCTTAATTAACATCCAAAGTCTGCATACCACTGCCGCAGTTTTTGTTAATGAAAAAGAATCAGGATTGTTAAAAGATATAATTCAGCATTTAGAGGAAATTGTTCCCGAGAAGAACAAATGTGTGCATGATGATTTTGCAATAAGGACAGAAAATTTATGCGAGGACGAATGCGCCAATGGCCACTCCCATTTAAAAGCGATACATCTGCCCACTAGTGTTACCTTAAATATTATTAATGGCAAAATTCAATTTGGTCGCTGGCAGAGGATTTTATTTATCGAGCTTGACCGGTCTCGAAAGAGGCAGTTAAGTATCTTAATAATGGGAGAATGATTATGCCCCAAAAAGCTGATACAAGCAGAATAATTTTAGTTGACAAAAACGACCGTGAACTGGGAAACGAAGAGAAACTTTTAGCTCATCAAAAAAATTTAAAACATCGTGCTTTCTCGATCCTTATTTTTAACCGGAAAAATCAACTCCTCCTGCAGCAAAGAAATAGAAATAAGTACCATGCCGGCGGGCTTTGGTCAAATACCTGCTGCGGCCATCCATTAATTGGCGAAAATATTCTTGATGCAGCCCCAAAAAGGCTTAAAGAAGAGATGGGATTTAATTGTAAGCTAAAAGAAATCCACGCTTTTAATTATCAAGTTAATTTGGGTTCTCTTTGGGAAAATGAATTTGATCATATTTTTATCGGCCGCTACAATAGTGCCCCCAAGCCCGATCCCAAAGAAGTGGAAGCTTGGCAGTGGGTTGAATTAGGCAAACTTAAAGCAGATATTAAAAAAAATCCCGCTAAATATACTTATTGGTTTAAATTCATCATCGAAAAGTATTGGGACAAAATTGAAAAAGCCCTAGAGAAAGAAGCCCATCCGTTTTATAAATTTACCGTTAGGTACAATCC
>JAPLVI010000151.1 GCA_026397195.1 Candidatus Berkelbacteria bacterium
GCAAAAAGAAAAATATTAATATTTCAAAACTAAATTTTTCTCAAATTTATATCGCCGGCAATACAAAAAAACCTGTGCTGATAAGACAAAATATCTGCCCTGGAATATACAAGGTTAAGGATAACAAGCTAATAAAAACAAAGTCATCGTTATTTTTAAAAGATTTGTCGACGAACGAAGTCTTAATTAATTATGCTGCATATCAAGGAAGCAAGATTAAACCTGGTGATATTATCGCAAAAATCATTATCAAAAAATCATCGATTCAGAATAGAAGATATTTGCTAACAAAAGAAGTGAAAAAATTGATTTCCACGATTAGAGATTTTATGGAGACAAAATGATTCTAGATAAAATTTACAGAAAAGGATTGAACGATTTACGAAATATGACCAATGTTAATCTACGAGTAGATAATATTATTATTGGACAATCAATCTATACCATGAAAGGTGTAGATAGAAATTTTTATGATATGTATTTTTGCTTGTTATTGCTAGAAAATGCTTATGGTTTCTCTTATTTTCAGGGAAAACCTAACTTGAAGTTGATAAAGCAATTCATCGATAAAGACATAACCAAGATTATGGATTGTGTAGAAGCACCCTTGTATTTCAAAGTCGCCGCAGTAGACGCATTGTACTGTTTAGTTAATAAGAAAAGTACTATTCAATACAAATTTCTGAAAGGTGACCTGAGAAATAAAGCTCGGCAGAGAGCAAAACAACTGGTCAAAGATATTCCGCCTAAATCGAGGGTTTTGTTGGTCGGTGCGGTTACTGAAATCATCGAGGAGGCTCATAGTCAAGGCTTAAATCTGTCAGTAGTTGATTTAGAAAATACCAAAATTGACCTAATTATAGATGAAGCTGTTGTAAATGACGGAAAAAACAAAATTATAAATAAAATACGGCAATCAGATTATGTTGTAGCCACTGGAATGACTTTTTCCACTGATACGGCTGATAAAATCATTAGAGCATGCAAAGAAAATGGAATCAAATCAATATTCTTCATGCAAACGGGGGCAAACTTTGGCAACGAACTCATCAATCTTGGTGTTGATAAGGTGCTGTCAGAATATTTCCCATTTTATGATTTCCAGGGGGATACCAAATATGCAGTTTTTGCAAAATAAATATATTTTGTTGCATTATGAAAAAACGATTATCAATTAACTTGTTAACCTCAAAAATCTTCTGGGAGAGTATGCCCTTGCTTATCGCTGAAATTGCACGAAGAGAACATTATTTCTCAATTTTTGACGAAAAAAATATGCCTTCTTTAGACCGTCTATTGGATTGCGACGTTTACATTGATCTAAGTGCGATTCGGGATGTAAACTTTTATAGGCGCTTGGCTAAGCATTGCTCTAGGAGAAAATCTCTTGGTAAAAAGGTTCCTCTGATGATTGATAATCCCGTTGCGGTTATGAACTCCATGGACAAAAGGAAGACACATCGCATCATGCCAGATTTAATACCCGAATCATATAACCTTAACGGTCTTGATAATATAAAGTTAATTAATAAATTTATCAAAGATAAATATATCGTAATTAAAGACCCATTTAGTTGGTGGGCAGAGGGGATAGATAGGCTTTCGCCCAAAAAGGCCCTTAAGAAATACAAATTCTCAAGAAATCTAATCGTACAAAAATATATTCCTTTTTCTGATGGCGTTGGGAGAGTGTTAACACTTAATTACAAGAGAGACTTTAAAATAATCTGTGCTTATTTACGTATTCCTAATTTCTGGAGGACAGGTAGCGAAATAACCTCTCGCTACGAATTAATCCATGTTAATAGGAAATTATATGATTTCGCAAGAGCAGCTTCAATAAGATCAGGTATTTACTTTAATGGGATCGATTTTATTTATCATGATGGCAAATATGTTCTTATAGAAGTAAACGTGGCGCCAGGATTTAGAGATCCTTACGACGAATTCAAAATAGATACTCCTAAAATAATTATGGACCATATCGAAAAACATGCTTAATAGTTATAAGAATAAAAAATGGTGAAAAAGAGAACTATTCCATTCACACTTGAGCAGATCCAGACTCTCGCGCGGAGTCATCCGACGCCTTTTTATATATACGACGAAGAGGGGATCAGAAATTCTACTCGTTCATTATTTAATAATTTTTCATGGAATAAGGGTTTTAAAGAATATTTTCCAATCAAGGCAACTCCTAATCCCGAGATCCTTAGCATTTTAAAAGATGAAGGTTGTTGTGCCGATTGTTGTTCAGTACCAGAATTGATGCTTGCTGAAGGAGTGGGACTGATTGGAGAGTCAATAATGTTGACTTCCAATGACACGGGGCCAGAGGAATTCAAAATGGCACGAAAAATGGGAGCAATCATCAACTTAGATGATCCGAATCACTTGGCGTATATAGAAAAAACAGCAGGGTTACCCAAAGTTTTATGTCTTCGATATAATCCTGGTCCATTTAAGAAAAAAGGGAAGCTAACTTGGAGACACCTAACAGATGAAAAATTTGGTATGCGGAAAGATCAATTATTCGAAACTTATAAACAAGGCACAAAGAAAGGAATTAAAAGATTTGGATTACACATGATGATTATGTCAAACGATCTGCATGGTGAGCACTTTGTGGATACTGCTCGAATATGCTTTGATATCGCAGTCGAATTAAATCGAAAAGCTGGAATTAAACTAGAATTTATCGATTTAGGGGGAGGAATAGGTATACCATACCGACCCCATCAAAAGTCAATTGACATGCGAACAATTAGCAATAAAATTCGTACTATCTATAATAGGTATTCGACAAAAAAAGATTTTCCTAACAGTAGACTTTTTATGGAAAGCGGGAGATTTATTACGGGAAAACATGGATATTTGGTTGCAAAGGTCAGACATATCAAAAAAAGCTATAAGAATTTTGCTGGGCTTGATGCCTCGATGGCAGATCTCATGAGGCCAGGAATGTATGGCTCATATCATCATATTAGTGTACTAGGAAAGCAGAGTAAGGACCCAACAACAATATATGATGTTGTTGGTTCATTGTGCGAGAATAATGATAAATTTGCAATTAACCGTAAACTCCCCTTGCTTGATCCAGGCGATATTATCGTGTTTCATGATGTCGGCGCATATGGCCGTGGTAAGGTTTTTGATTTTAATGGCAAACTTCGTCCAGCGGAATTTTTACTTCGAAATGATGGTTCATTTCAACAGATTCGACGTGCTGAAACACCCCAAGATTATTTTAGAACTATTTGCGGGTGGAAGACACAAAAAGGAATACTCAAACGAACATCCTGAATTAATGATCGCGGCAAAAATTTTGTAGAGAGTTAGAAAGAATTAGAATAAGAACTAAAAACATTTATTTTTTGGATTATTAGATTAATAATTCTTTGGTTTATTACTTGTGTGTTGACCCTCTTGTCTATAATTTCAAATAATTCTCCTATTTTTTAAATCCATCTCTTTCAAAATTTGTTAAATTTTCTTCAACTTTTTCAGAATTTCCCATTTTTATTTCAAAAATAATGGTTAAATACTCCATAAATCTAACCGTTTTATCATCTTTTTCATATTTTTTCGGTACGGGGAGATTGATTTCTAAGCTGTCATAAGAAAATTTTTTTAGAGCTAAATGTATAAGCTCATGCTTGAAACCATTGTAATTCGGCTTCTTATCTTTTTCCACGCTAATCGTAATTAGATATTTATCGCCTACCTTTTGATTAAAAGCTGTTCTTCGGCCTAATGAACTGTCAATTTTCAATTCATAATCAGGAAATTTATCAATGCCTAAAGATTTTTTTACTTTTTCTTCAATTTCTTTAAATTTTCTATCCATATTTCACCCCAAATTAGCCCACATATATGGTCAAAAAGCAAGATCGAAGGGCGAGAATTAAGAATCAAGAATTAGGAATTATGGACTAAAAACTAAATCTGTTTTTGTGCCAAACAAAAAAGCCCCCAAAGGGGGCTTTTTGATACTTATTTAAGCGTTTAGTATCGTCTGCCGCGGTTTCCGCCATAGCCACTGCCGCCACGGTCATATCCGCCGGAGCGAGGCCGTTCTTCCTGCGGGCGCGCTTCGTTGACAATGATGGTTCGTCCGTCAAGCTCTTTGCCGTTGAGGGTTTCAATCGCTTTTTTTGCTTCTTCCTCAGTCGACATTTCGACAAAACCGAATCCTTTGGAGCGGCCAGAATCTCTGTCATTGATAACGATTGCTGATTCAACCGTTCCGGCTTCGGAAAATGTCTTTTTCAAAGTATCTTCGTTGGTGTCATATGACAATCCGCCGACATACAATTTTTTAGCCATAAATTTTTCCTTTCGTAAAAATTACTTAAAGCACAAGAGTCCACTATATTTCATTTCTTGAGATCGACTAAGATTGCAAAAAAATGTCTGCCTTACGCCTAAGCGTAAGCGCCAATAGATAGTTAGTTCTGGCTTTGGTTTTATATTTCATTAACATTATATCTTAAAACAGAATAAAAGTAAAGAGGGATAATGAAACCAAAGAACTTATGAACTTAAGAACGAAAAACGAGAACAAAATTATGAATCAAGAGTTAAAATATTTATCTTTTAAAAATTTAGTAAATTCTGCCATTTCTGCCTGATATTGCTTCAATTTGGCGGCTTTTTGATCGGGGAGCAATAA
>JAPLVI010000074.1 GCA_026397195.1 Candidatus Berkelbacteria bacterium
ATTCTAGCTGCTTCGTTTAGAGTAGCGCCGCTGGTCGTAACATCATCAATCAGTAATATAGTTTTACCTTTAGTCCCTTTATTTGATGATAGCCTAAATGCATCTTTGATGTTCTCTGATCTTTCTTTTAATTTGAGGTTAATTTGAGGGAGAGTATATTTTTTTCTTATTAGAACATCTTTGGCTAGGGGGATATCAAAACGAAGAGAAATAATTTCCGCTAATTCTCGGGCTTGGTTGAACCCCCTCTCAAGCTCTCGTTTTCTGTTAAGAGGTATTGGGATAATGATTTTTTCTCCTCGCGGTAAATTATTTTTTAATCTTTCTATGATTAGATTAGAGAGCTGATTTTTTAGATCTCTTAATCCTTCGTATTTATAGCGATGAATTGTTTCTCTTAGGGGTTCTTGATAATGGGCAGAGATAATAATCCCGGTCAAAGACATTTTTCTTCGGCAATTACGGCAAAATTGACCGTTCTTAGTTATTCGGCGGCATTTTGGGCAATAGGGCGTTTTGATTTTGATAATCTTATTACTACAACGCCGACAAAGCCAGACCCCTTCTTTGTTGCAACCGACACACTCTTTGGGATATATCAGATCAAGAATATAATCCCAAGTTTTTATCCAAGCAGTTTGTTGCATAATTAATTTAGATCTTCGCCGGTGGTATAATTGGTCAGCTCTTCATCAGAGACAACAATATATTGATTCCAATTATATCCCCGCGCAAAATAACCTTCGGTAGAAGTAAGATGCCTTTTTTTGCCATAGGAGATTAAGTAAATTGCAGGACCAATTCCCTGCAAGAGTGTCCCATCCTGAAAACGAAAATCGGAACCCGAAGAATAGGTAGCCATTTCCAAGTCACTAATTGTCGCAATATCCTGCCATCGGAAATAAAGTTCAAAGACTGTGGGATTGATAATATGTCTTTTTACTTTGTTGCCATTTTCGCTGTCCAAAAGATAGACTTCAGCCGCGGAATTAGTTTTAACTAACGCGCCTGAAACATGACTTCCCAATGCATTAATATCATTGCCTGTGGGGTGATAACTTACCAATTCAAGGGTAGTGCCAATAATATCATCCCAATCATAATCAAGTCCCAGAAATATATCCGCCGAGGTGATGTGACGCTTGGTCGCACTTGGATACTCAACTTGATAGACTGCGGAATCATTATTTGCTTTAATCAATGTCCCTTGCCGGAAAAGGAGATCTGGTCCAGGGGGATAATCATTCAACCTTGAGCTTGAAATAACCGCAATATAATCCCAATTTCTGAAATGTGAAAAAAATATTTCCGGACTAGGAATATATCTTCTTTGTCCATTCTCAAGCAAATAAATGGCCGGACCAGAATCCTTGATTAATGTGCCGGAGCCATTTAATCTTTCATTGACATCAATCGCCCTCAAGGCATCCACTCTTCCTCCCAATCTGCCGGCATAAGAAGGATTGACCGCATTGATATTATGTATTAAGTCAATTGTTGTGTCGCGCACAGCTTTATTATCCCAAGTTGGATGTTGCGATTTAACTAATCCTAGAACACCAGAAACGATAGGAGTAGCGCCAGAGGTTCCGCCAAAACCAGAAGTGTAGCCCCCACCGTTTAAAGGAGCATGAAGGCTAGTGCCTGGTGCGGAGATATCGACATATTTTTTGCCATAATTTGACCAGCTCATTTTAACATCACTCTGATTAGTTGCCGCTACGCCAATGACTTCATTTTCTCCGCCGTCAACAAAATAGTAATCGTCATTACAAATAGGGGAAAGCTTGTTGGCCACCGGATCAATGTCATAGCCGACGCCATAGATATCTCCGTTTCCTGCGGCCGAAACTAAAATTGAGCCATCTGCAAAAGCAGAATGCAAAGCGACATCAATCACCGTGTCGTCATAAGGTCCAGCCAAACTCATATTAATAACATCGGCACCTTTATCACCGGCATAGACAATCGCCGCGGCGATTTGAACATAACTTCCCCAGCCCTCATCATCTAAAACGCGGGGCGCCATAATACTACAGTTAGGGCAGACCCCGGCAATTCCTTCAGCATTATTAGTAATAGCGGCAGCAATACCAGCAACTGAAGTTCCATGATGCTGACCATTATCGACGCCTGGGAATAAACATTCATCTTCGTCTAGACCTGTCGGTTCGGGATTAGGGTCATTGTCAGCCGTTAAATTCGGATCGCCAGGATTGCGGTCAATACAAGGGGGGCCGTATTCACCATAACCAGTATTAGCCACAAAATCCCAGCCGCGCCAATCATCAAAATATGTATTGCCATCATCGTCTAAATTATTACAACTTTTATCAAGTGCTAATCCTCTCGAAGTACAGTTTGGTACTAGTCCTTCATCTAATGTAGGGCCATATTCGCCTGTATTTACCCAGATTTTGCTGGCTAGATCTGGATGGTCAGTGTCGACGCCTGAATCAATAACTGCGATAACTGTGTCGCTAGAGCCTTGAGTGACATTCCAGGCAGAACTGGCATTAATTTTAGGAAGTGCCCACTGGCTCGAATAGTAAGTATCATCGGGAGGAGGCGTCCAGGCGGCCTTAGCTAAATAATTGGGGGCTGCTTTTTCGATAACATCTAATTTTTCAAATTCGGCTCGAGCTTTTTTAAGGTCAGTTATTTTAGGCAATTTTATTTTATAGAAATGTCCCAATTCATCATCGAGATGGTTTTTGAAAATTGGTTCAATTTCATAAGCCCCCAATTTTTGGCTTAAGGCATCGAACGAGGCCATGCCGGTATTAACCGGTTTGTCGCTCTGTGGTTTTTTGCCT